>JANXTQ010000293.1 GCA_025352305.1 Actinomycetes bacterium | reverse complement strand
CCAACCGCCGACGAACGTTCCGACGCCGATGGCTACAGCACACAGAACAATCACCCACGTGGGTGTCGTTGCGGTGGGCGATATTGATTTGTTCGCTACGAGGGCCAAGGTCATGACACCCATTGTCTTTTGAGCGTCATTGGTTCCGTGAGCCAACGACAGCAGTGAAGACGAACCGATCTGACCGATTCGCATTCCTAATCCGGACGCCTTCGGGTCAATGTTTCTTGTTGCGCGGCGAACAAAACCAGTGGCCACCGCGGCAACCAGAAGTGCAACGATCGGGGCCATAACTCCCGGAACCGCAACTGACGAAATAATTCCACGCCACACAATGGCGTGAGAACCGGCGTGCGCCAACATCGCGCCGACGACACCACCAATGAGTGCGTGCGACGAACTCGACGGAATCTTAAAGAACCAGGTGGTCACATTCCAACAGATCGCTCCCGCGAGTCCACCAAAGATGACGGGCAAGGTGACCAAACCCGGAACGACAATCGAACTCGCGATTGTGGCGGCAACTTTGAGGGACAAGAATGCACCGGCGAGATTGAGCACGCCCGACAGCGCTACGGCCATCCGCGGACGAAGTGCGCCGGTCGCAATAGTCGGTGCCAGAGCGTTTGCGGTGTCGTGGAATCCGTTGGTGAAGTCAAAGGCCAGTGCGCCGAAAATCACCACGGCCAAAACAAAGTTGTTTTGCACGTCAATATTCTTATCAACCAAAAGGTGGTTCCGGCAGGGCTGAAACCCGTTTGATCACACATTTGTCACAGATTTCACCTTCCGATTACCTCACGAATGCCCAGTTCTCGCCACGGTTACCAGTGAGTACTGGGCCGTGTTTAGCTATCCCGGCTGGAACCCACTGACGTCGCCGCACGCTCAGGACGATACGGTTAAGAAATCGGATCGACGACAGTCGATGCGCGGCGAGGAGGTACCTCGCTCACCGCGAGGAGGACTATGCGCTACTCGGAAGAACAGCTCCAGGTCGACTATCGCCTCCTGCACGATTTGGCCGAACCTGCCACCGCGCTGTTGGAGCGTCACCTCGACGTTACGAAGAGTTGGTACCCCTTCGAAGACGTTCCGTTTCAAGATGCTCGCCCGTTCTCACACGACGGCACTTGGGACCCGGGCGAGTATCCACTTGAGCCCGGCGTTCGTAGCGCCCTGATTGTGAACTTGCTCACCGAAGACAATTTGCCCTATTACACAAATACATTGCTCGGAGCGGTGAGCGCCGATCATCCACTATCGGAATGGTCGCGCCGCTGGACGGCCGAAGAGTGGCGCCACAGCGCGGCTATTCGTGACTGGATTCTCGCTACGAGGGCCGTAGATCCCTATCAACTCGAGCGCGACCGCATGGTCCAGATGACCGGCGGCATAGTTCCGGAGTCGCCGTGCGCCGCTGAAATGTTTGCCTACGTCAGTTTTCAAGAGCTCGCAACGCAAGTCGCGCATCGCAACACCGCACGCCATCTCGATCGCGAGCGTCAGGGAAAGATTGTGATGTCCAAAGTGGCTGGCGACGAGGGTCTCCATCATGCTTTTTATCGCGACCTCGTCGCTGAAGCGTTGCGCATCAATCCGAATTACATGATGGTGTCCATCCAGCGTCAGCTCAGGAGTTTCAAAATGCCCGGCCAGGGGATTCCCGGCTTTAGCGAACACGAAGTCGCCATTGCGCTATCGGGAATTTTTGACGCCGAGCAGTTTCTCGAAGCGGTAGTTAAGCCGACGCTCGACGCTTGGGACATTGATTCAATTGAGGGACTCGACGAATCAGGCGAAAAGGCGCGCGCGAAGATTCATCGCAACGTTCAAGGACTCACTCGCCTAGCTACGTCGCACCGACGAAAACTTGAGACGGCGAACGCTTCTTAATTCAGTAGGGCAGTTCGAACTCAGTGGATTGAAAGACCATGACCCGCTCTGTTCGCGGTAGCGCTATTGGCACCGATACCCGATCATCCAGGTAGTGCGACAGCAGTGGCGCTCCCGGTTCGCTCATTCGCTGATGGCTAAGAGTTCCGTGCGCCGAGAAATCGCTCAGCGTGCCGGATCCAACGAGACAAGGAGCTCGAGTAATTCCCCGCGCCAACAAACCAATTGCTCGGTGGTGACCGTCGCGCAACACGAGTCGACTGTTAATCGTGAAGGCCAGTAAGCGCGATGGCTGGGCACTGACGATAAAGCCGAAACCTTGAGCCGCGGGATCCAACCCTTCAAACCCTCCGGCGTAGCGACCGGAAATTTCAATCGTTGCTCCTCGGCTTCTCACTATCCACGCATTGGCTCGCTCGTCGAATCCCACAGCAGGTTCTCGCGAAGAGCGAAGGGGTACACACAACTCGATCAACTCTTTATCAGTTGGGGAATGACTGAGCGCATCGACGCGCGGATCGTCGAGCGCCACTGTTACTTGGGAGGCGTAGATCGTCGTGAGGTCCACGTAGGCGAGGTGCAGTCCTCTCTCGCCGATACTCGGATCGCAAAGATTTAATTCGGCGCGGTACTGATCATCATCAAACGGCCACACCTGCGCTGGAACATCGTGCTCGGCGCTATTGAGTGAATTTCGAGCAACCTCATCGACGGTGTGCGACGCTGCGCTCCACGTAGCGAGACAGTCGCTGCTCATCGCCGCTGCGCTTTGTGCGTTGAGCCAGCCCGAAAGGAATCGTCCGGGCCGCGACGTCGACGCAACGGGAAATTCGAAGCTCACGCCAACTTGAATGTTGCGCTCTCGGCCACCAAGTGCACGGACTCCGTCAGCGGAACAGATTTTGCGAGGGGCACCTGCCAGCTTGGGCCGCTCCAGACCGATGGCCACGCGTTTTTCAGCGTCAATGATCCAATGGAAGAGTTTTGTCGCCCACGCAAGGTCAAGATCACCTCGCGTTTATCGGCAGTTCGATTGGACGTTCCGTCAGTCGCAGGGAGTCCCGCATACCAGTTTCTAAATAGTTTGTTCGAATCAAAGTATCGAGCCACGCTCACCGATGCGCCGCGTGATCCGTCGCGGTCGCGTATCACCACGCCCTTCGCGTCGACGGAGGTCACTACGTTGGCAGACACGTGGCCCCCGCTGAGAGTGTGCACTCCCGCGAGCACCACGCCATTTACCGTCATGGTGATTGACGTAGGAATATGGGTTAATCGAGGTGAACTGGTCGCACCCGCTGACTCAGTGATTCCATTGGCCGCAGCGAGGAAGGACGCTATGCCCATCGCGGTAGCTCCGGTTGCTTTAAGAACGTCGCGACGCGAGGCCCCTTCGGTCACTTCGTCCACAGCACACCTCCGTCTCGGCACTTAACGTGCGATGGTACTGGACGAACTCGCAGGAAGTCTGCTCAGTCCTCAAGAACGTCGATGGCGTATTCGGGACAGTTGGCAATGGCCAGTTTGGCCTTTTCAATCAAATCTGCGGGCACTACTCCGTCGCCGCGCACGGTGGACTGGCCGTAGTCGTCCACGTCAAATAACTCCGGTGCAATGGCGTAGCAACGCGCGTGCCCCTGACACTTATCGGCGTTCACCAGAATCTTCATGGGAACTGCACCGGCAGCACGCGGGGGCCACGTACCTGTCCGCCCGCCCAGGTCAACTCCGCTCCTTCGACGAGCGAGAAGGTGGGAATCTGCGCGAGCCACTCTTCAATTGCGACCTTCATTTCCATGCGGGCCAGATTAGATCCTGCGCAACGGTGGATGCCGGAGCCAAAGGCCACGTGACGATTTATCGCGCGGTCAATAATCACTTCGTCCGGTCGATCAAAGTGCGCCGGGTCGCGGTTTGCGGCGGGAAAGTTCATGAGAACCTTGTCACCTTGGTGCATCGGGCAACCCTTCCATTCAACATCTTGAGTAACAACGCGCGCCATCGTGACGGGTGAATATGCGCGCAAGAACTCTTCAATAGCCGAGTCAATGAGTTCGGGCTCGGCGACGAGTCGCGCCGCATCTTCGGGGTGCGTGGCGAGGTGCCACAGCGACGAACCAATTCCACTCCACGTGGTATCGATTCCAGCGATCATGACGAGTGCCGCCATTCCGAGAACGATGTCCTCACCAATCGGTACGCCGTCGTGTTCGCCGTGCACCAGTTGGCTAATGAGGTCGTCGCGGGGATCTTCCCGGCGACGCTGGACCTCTTCAGTGAGGTAGTTAAAGATTCCTTCCGCACCGTGCTTCACCCGTTCGCGATCGTCGGCAAACTCCAAGACGTCGCGCACCCAACCGGTAAAGACGTCGGCCTGGTCGCCCGGGACGCCCAAAATCTGGGCCACGATTCGAACGGGAATCTGTTGGGCGTAGTCGGCCGCTGCGTCGGCGTGGCCCTTTTCCACGAACCCTTGAATCAGACGTCGACATAGGTCACGAGTGATGACTTCGTACTCGTCAACTCGGCGATGACTAAACCACGGCAGCAGCAGACGACGGGTCCACGTGTGAACGGGAGCATCAGCTGAAATCGGCGGTAGTCCGTACTCCAGTACGCGGTCGGGAACTTCGTCGGGGTCCGCGCCGATAACGCCCACTTCGATCGAAGAAAAAGTAGCTACGTCGTGCGCCGCTTCGGTGACGTCGTCGTACGTTGTGAGCAGCCACGCACCTTGTCGTCGATCGGTGTGCGCGACGGGACAGGTCTGGCGAAGTTGATCCCAGATCGTGAAGGGATCGGCGATGTAGCGAGAATCCATGACGTCAAAGTCAGTTTCCCAGTCTTTTACTGGCGTACGCTCGGCCACGACAACCCCCTTGGTGCCGAAGTCCCCCCTCGGCGTGGCTAATACTGACACACGGACCTGAGACAATCAAACTTTCTTTGTCTCACACGGTTACGTCGTTGCCCACGTCGCCGTAACGAGGGCTCATTTCGAACTATGTGGAACCCGTAAGTTCACGACTCAGCGAGTTTTTCTACAAATCGTCGAGCAAAGGTGTGAGCATCACCGGGCCAGCGCGCCGACAAGTAATGACCATCTTCAACCGTGAATCCCGAGTGGTTCTGTTCTGCACTGTCGGAGTGAAGCCGGCGCGGACCACGTAGGAATTGGCTCGGTGAATTAAGAGCTGCGCGCACCTCATCTTCAACGTACTGCGGATAGGTTCGGTAATAACGCCCGAGTCGCCACGCCGTGACGAAGTACGCGGTGCGCTCCATGGATTTGGTGAGCGATGTGGTTGAACTGTTAGCAATGACACTTCGTTGGGTCTGCGGATCTATCGAACGCGCCAAAACAACGACGCCGTGACAGATTGCCCCGACCGGACGCTTGAGCGCAAAAAATTCAGCAGTCTTTTCTTGCAAAGTTGACGACCCGAGGTACTGGCGCATTCCGGGAGCGTGTCCGCCCGGTAACAGCCAGCCGTCGAACTCGTTGACCTTGAGTGAGGACCACGCGACGGGTCGGCGAAAACTGCGCTCCGACGTCAACTGTTCATAAAATGTCAGCGCTTCGCGCTCCGCTCCCAACTGTCGCAGAATTACTCCCGTCAACAGCCGTGGATCGGCCCGCGGAGAGTCAACACCCATCTCGGTTGCAAAGACAACGTCATGACCATGATCGCGCAAGGTTCGCCACGGAACCGCCACTTCGGTCGGATCGAAATCGCAATCAGGTAATGCCATTAGCACCGTGGACATCTCTCGTCACCCCTCCAGTAAGTAGTGAGTGAATCTAGGTTGCAGACTTGCTAAGCGGTCGGTGCGTGACTTTCTAGCGCGAGCCACAACTGGGCGGGCGTGACTTGGTAGATGTCGGGCCAGTCATGCAGCCACGCGCCGTAACGCAATGATTCGGCCGCTAGGGCCGAACAGATCCACGTGTGCGGCACCATGACATTTACGAAGCTCGGCGAAAACATCGTAATCACGAAGGAAATAATCGAGACAAAGCCGTAACGACGACCCTCTTGCGCGCGAGCAAACTCCAACGTCAACTGTCGATCGGCGGGACAAGCCACGACTGAATAATGGTGAAGTTGCGAGAGCCGCGAGGGACCCGAGTCACGATCGACCTTCACCCCAGAACCGAGTGCTTGAATCAGCGCCCAGTCGCCGTCATCGAGCTCGTGATCCGCAATCGCCACGTGATTAAATCGGGTCTGCGGGTGCCCCAAGGCTCGATCCCAATCTCGACTGAGGCGCTCGGCTGCTCGAATGGACCACGCCACGAGGCCGCGACCGTTGCAAAAAATGAGGTCTCCGGGTTCAATCGTCACCGTTTCGTCGTGTCGCACCCCCGTAGGTTGTCACTGCTCATTGATGGGAGCAAATTCACGCAGTCACCCGACGTACCTCGACGCATCTCGTTGCGATCACGGCTCCATTTCCTCATATCGCGGTTACTCGCTCACCGCGATCTCGCCGGTCAGCACCTCGTCGATCGTTCGCACCCCCAGTGCGTCCTCGTCGATCGGTGAGAAACGTTCACGGTTTCTAACCGTACGTAAGAACAACGCCACGCAAGCGGCGCTCGCCACTAGAGCCATGAACGCGATGAAAATCCGCAGGTGACGAAAGTTAGTGAGAGTGTCCGGTGTTTGTTGCGTCGTGCCCAGGGTCACTGGGAGCAGCGCTACACCGATCGATCCACCTGCTTGACGAGCGGTTTGAATGACGGAACGTCCCGTGGCAAATCCTTCCGGTCGAAGTGTGGATACCGCTGATGCGCTCAGCAGAGGACGTGATGGCTCCGATGCCGGGCCCACGACCAACGTGCCGGATAAGCACGTAATAAAACGGTGCGTACTCAGTCCGACGCGTACCACGTACAAGGTAACTCCGGCCGCGAAGATACCAAAGCCCACGATGAGCTCTGGGCGAAATCACACCTTGGCGGCGAGTTGCCCGGGCGGTGCAGAAACGAGCGCGACGATCAAATCGCTCGTTGCGATGGCTAACAAGTCCAATTTCGCCGACATCAAATAAAAGAGGAGAATTCCAGAGAAATATCTGCAGCGTCAATCGGTTTTGACTATTCACGTGCCCGCAGATGTCGTTACATCAATACGTCGAGTCGAATCGGTGATAATTGCTTCGATGGTTGCGTCGCGAATAGCCAGGAACGCATTTTCGAGACGGTCCGCCTGAAAGATTGTCCGATAGATCCTAAATCCAGCCTCTAGACGCTCACCGACACCAAGCGGCCGTAGTCCGGTTGCCGCAACAGCGAAATGAGCCGCCTGCGTGGAAACGGGAGAACCGCAGAGAGCGCAAAAAGCGCCTATTACAACGCATGGGCCACCGCAACGTAAACAGTACCTTCACTCTTTTTAGCTACCGAAGTTGCGACCTGCGGGCATCGGAGAAGGTTTGGTTGCCTCACGCCCTATTTAAGTCCAAGTCATAACAGATCGTCAGTCCGAGAATCAGTTCGATTGATTCGCCCGATATTTTTTTCGCTGTGCTTACTCGGTACAATGCAACGTGACTGACGACTCGCGCGAGTTGACCGGCCAGCGTATTTCGAGTTGGCAGTTCCGCGTCAGTTCACTTGGCCTTTATTTCATCTTGACGTGTGTGCTCTACGGCATCGACATCTTCAGCAATTCGCGAATAGTCGCCCAAGCCAATGGTGACCAGGTCCAAGAAGTGTGGTTCTTGGCGTGGCCCGCCTTTGCTGTCTCACATCTCTTAAATCCGTTTCATTCGGTGTGGATGAACCACCCCTCTGGAATCAATCTCCTCTCGAATACCTCTATGCCTCTGCTGGGTTTTCTCGCGGCGCCCATTACGTGGCTGTTCGGTCCGGTGACGACATACTCCGTATTGCTACGGCTCGGGTTCATTTTGTCCGCATTGTCGCTTCAATTCGTTGCTCGACGCGTGGGAATCTCTCGACTGTCGTCAGTAGCTGGTGGGCTGCTCTACGGATTTTCTTCAATGCAGTTGGCGCAAGGCTCCGTTCACCTCT
>JANXTQ010000285.1 GCA_025352305.1 Actinomycetes bacterium | reverse complement strand
GCAGTAACTCCGCTCAGGGTCCATCCCCCCGGAAGCGGTGAGCGAATGGCCGCTGACCAGTTGCCCGAGTGCTCGCTGACAATGAGTGCGGCCCGCCCACCGGCGACACCGTACGAACCAACGGCCACGCAGTTGCCAAATGACACGCAGGACACCGCGTTGAGCGTGGCGTTAGCAACCGCGGCGGCGTTAAGCGGCAAGCTAATGCTGTGTGCAGCGCCCCACGTCGAGCCGTGGCGCGTTATGACGAGTGTTTTTCCGCCCCCGCTGCTTGCTTGGTAGCGACCAACCGCGACGCACTGGGTCGTTGAAGAACACTCGACTCCGTTGAGGTAGGCCTGTGGAACGCTGTCGGCATTCGCAGGTAGCGGAGCCACTGCGGCACTCAGCGACGTGACGGCAAAACTGTTGAGTGGGCCGATCAGCGGGGCGGCGGCGAGGATCGCCGCGACTACAGCTACGTGGCGGACCCGGGGGCCTCGAAAGGGTCGAACTCTCAACATGGTTATCGCACGACAGTACCGCCAGCGAGCAACCATCATTATTCGCTCTGGTCTGGCCAGAGAAGTTGTGAGTCGCAGCGCAACACGCCACAGTGGGCAGTAGTTGGCGTCCACTTGACAAGCGAGCCATAACGATATATCGTTATAACACGTTAAAGAAAGGACAACGTGAAATTTCACCACCACAACGCGCATCACCAAAACGCGCATCACCAAAACGCGCATCACCTCGACGCCGACGCGTCACGACCTCATGGACTTCGTCACGGCGAACACCCAATGGGCCACCCCGACGCTCTTGGTCGCTTCGGACCCGGCCGCGGCCGCGGGCGACGTTCGAGACGCGGAGACGTACGAGCGGCCGTTTTGCTGCTGCTCGAAAGCGAACCGCGTAATGGGTACCAAATCATTCAGTCGCTCGAAGAGCGATCGCAGGGAGCGTGGCGACCGAGTCCCGGTTCGATCTATCCGGTTCTCAGCCAATTAGAAGATGAGGGACTCGTCGTTGCCATCGAAACCGAAAACGGAAAACGTTTCACTTTGAGCGACGCGGGCCGCTCCTACGTCAGCGAACGCCGTGACGCCCTCGGAGTTCCGTGGGACGCGGCTGCGGCCTCAGTGAGTGAGCCACGGATGGAACTCATGCACACGATGCGCCAAAGTGCCGGTGCGGTTCGTCAAGTCATGCAGGTGGGCACTGAAGAACAGATCAAGCGCGCCGTCGTCATTTTGCGCGACGCGCGACGTCAGATCTACTTGCTGCTCGCCGACGAGGACGCGATTTAATTAGCGCAGCCGCGGCCACTCAGAGCGACGTGCGTCGAGCGATTGGGATAACTCATCGAGGCGACCGCGCATCATCTGAGTGGCTGCGAACGTGCTGTAGTCGCGAGCGATGTCGACGCGAGCTTGCTCACCGAGCAGCGCACGCTGGGCAGGATCAAACGACTCTCGCAGCGCGCTCACCGCGTCGTCGTGATCGGGTTCGGCCCACGTACTTCCGATGATGGCAATTCGCTGGAGTCCGGGGTTAGCGGCGGCATCGGCTTCGCTCAGTGAGCTCGGGCGAAAACTCACCAGGCGGGAGTTCTTCGTGTTCATGTAGTCGAGGTTGCCCGAATAGTTGGTGCCGATCACCATTTTTCCGAGAGCCATGGCCTCGGCCATGCCGAGACCGAATCCCTCGGCGCGGTGCAGCGAACAGTAAACGTCAATGGCATTAAATAGGTCGCCCAATTCGTTTTCGCTGAGGTGTTCGTCGATCAAAACACCGTCCACCGTCGCCATTTCACCTTGCAGCAGGGCTCGATAGTGAGGGCTAAGTCCGCTCACCTTCATGACCAGTTGGGCGTTCGCGTCGGGTTCGCTCGCTACGGCGTCACGAAACGCAGAAATCACGGCGAGCGGATTCTTGCGGGCCCATCCGCTGGAGAAATCAAAGGAGAACATGACCACGCACGCGTCACTTCGTAACGAGTAGTGGCGCCGTACGTCGTGCGTGCTCGTTACCTGCGCTCTCGGATCAACGATGTGAGGAAGTTGGTTGATAGGGCCATCGAAGTAGCGACGAAAGGTGCTCGTAGCGAACTGCGACAGCGACCAAATCTCGTTGACCATGTTGAAGCGGGGAAGTAGCACGAGAGGGATTTCGCTAAATTCATATATCCACGTGCCGATATTCCAGTGAGGTGCGTCGACTGATCCGAGCGCACTCGCCGGTATCTCGTGGAATTCGTTGATATTCGCCATCAGCAGGTTGACTGCGAATGTCGGGTGTTTTTCTAGCTTCGAAAACTCTCGGGGAACAACGCGAACGTCGTAGTGGTCCAGTCGAAAACCGTAAGGAACCGTTACCGGGTAACCACTGTGAACGAGTGCGCGTGCGTGACGGCGAGCGCCTTCAGCGACCCCCGACGGCGTGCCCCACGATCCATAAATGTTGACGCCATGCGTGGTGCGATTTTCGTGTCGTCGGGCCAACTCGTCTACGAGACCGGCGTACTGAGCGCTGACGCGCTCAAAGGAGTACTCCGAGCGAATCAATTCACGCGCGAGCTCACCGTCGGCTTCAAACTTCGCGGGATCGTTAAGTGCTTCGCCCATGATCTCGGCCAACTGGCTCGTTCCGTCATCACCGAGCGATACCCGTCGACAGAAGCGTTCATCGAAGTGGCGAAACTGGGGCTGGTCACTCGTCACCGCGACGCGACCCGCCCCCCAGGCTTCTACGAGCACCCCACTCATTTCGCCCGCCGTGTCAGAACGCAAGGTCACCACGATCAGCGACTCGCCGAGCAGACGCAGATAGGTGTCACGGTCCACGTTCAGGTGCCACTCAATACGGCTGTCAATATTCAGTTCGAGGGCGAGGTCGCGCACGCGCTGGATCTCGGCCTTGTCGTCACCGCGACCCACAATGCGCAGTCGCGCGTGCGGCACTTTGGCCGCGACGTGGGCAAAGGCTTCTACCGCTGAGGCCACGCGCTTGTGGCGCCCGATCCCACCGAGCACAGTGATGGGAGAGTGAGCGGTAACGGGCGAGTTTTCCCAGACGTGACCGGCGTGGGGGATGTAGCGAACATCCGCATTGGGGTACGTGCTTAACGCGAGGTCGCGCAGCCACGGGGTGTGAACAACGACTACGTCGGCGCACTCAAAGATGCGCCGATTCATGGGATGCGCCATGAGGAAGCCGGGCTCCGCGCGGTAGCGCGCAAGCTCGTGGTTGTTCTCGCCGTTGTAGTTCATCTCTCGTTCCCACAGATGCCACGAGCGATAGAACATCGGGCGAAAGATGTCGTAGATCGACCACTCGTGCAGCACGGCAATTCCGCCACGACGCATCATGGGACCAATCATCCAGTGGTGATACGTGAGGAAATTTCCAATGTGATAAATATCCACGTCGGCGTCATCGAGCGTGGGAGTTACGAGGTCGCGGGGTCGCCGAGAACGCAGCACCGGATCGATTTCCGTGGGGTGAACGACCGTGACGTCGAGGTAGTCGTCGAGAGCGCCAACTAAGTGGGTGGAGTAGTTGTTGATTCCGCTCGGATCGGCGCCCCAGGGACTCCAGTGGTTAATGCGCCAGCGTGATGGACCGCTCACTGAGGCGTGCCGGGTACGGCGACTCGTGCTTCCAGCTCAACAATGCGCGCTTCGAGCACTTCAATTCGCTCGAGGAACTGTTGTTCTAACGAAAGGAGCGCGACGTCGAGGACGGAGTCGGCGACTTCAGCCTCGCGGTGATAGAGCCGCAGGAAATCCACGGGGTGCGCAATGAAACGCAGCGTCACAACGAACAGTTTGGCGATCGCACGCGTTTTGCCATAAATCTTTTGCTGCAGAGTAAATGTTGGGGCCACGAGGCAGTCTCCTTCGAGCAAGATCGTAGTCAGCGTAAGAGGATCATTTGGGCGTGGCTCAGTACACTTCGCCTTTGTGGCCTCTCACACCCCAGAAGCGCGTTCGCTCGGCGGTCACTCGCCCGCCGAGTTCGACGCTGGCTACGTGCCGCTCGACGATCGTGGTTTTCGTCTCGCAATGGGACTGCGCCCGTTGGAGTTGTCCCAGTGGTTAGAAGTACTCAGTGACGGTCCCGCCCAGATTCGCCTCAAGCGCGAGTTATTGAACACTCGTTTCTCTGACGTCGTCGCTCTGCGCTACGAATCACATCCGGCGTATGCGGAACTGTTGGGCGAAATTGTGACCAATCTGAAGCAATTTCACTCCAGTCGTTCGTACTCGCTGAACTCCGACGAGCATCCCCTGGTTGCAGCGAGTTCGCTCGTAGCCGAGGACCTGTGCGTGATGATTAAGGAGAACGAACAGTGGGTTCTTGGCGGAGCGGTCGTCTGTTTTCCTTCGCGCTGGGCGTTGGCCGACAAGATTGGGACGTCCCTCGACGAGATTCATCAACCCGTTCCTGGATACCAAACGGTGTTGGCGACTCCCACCCGATCGTTCTTTGAACGACTAACGCCGCAACGATCATTTTGGAGACTGAACTGGAC
>JANXTQ010000271.1 GCA_025352305.1 Actinomycetes bacterium | reverse complement strand
CAGGTTCTCACGCACCTCGAGCAGTGCGCGCAGTGCAGTGCAGAACTGGACTCATACGTTCGCACCATCGATTCAATTAGTGAAGCTACCGAGGAGCTGGAGCCACCGCTCGGATTTGAAACGGCGGTTCTCAGTCGCATTGAAGCAGAACGGCTTCGTCGCGTCCCGAGCATGCGTCGGCGAACACCGCGCATCATGGCAATAGCTGCTGCGGCCGTTCTCCTCATCGCGGGGGGCTGGGCCGTCGGCGCTTCGCACTCCGCGCCGACGCCGAGTGCCGTGCACGTTCTAGAGGGTCAGTTCTACTCGGGCGCCCAAACCGTCGGATCGGTCTACGCCTCAAGCGGAGCGCACGGCTGGATGGTCGTGGCACTAGGTGCTGATTCCAAATCCGAGCAGGTCAACTGTTCGCTTATTACAAAGCGGGGAGCGCGAATCTCAATTGGCAACTTCGCCACGAGTACGACCGGTTCGAGTTGGTGGGCGAATTTGCCGGTCCCCCTCAACCAGGTGCGCGCAATAACGCTTCGTCAAGCCAATGGCACCACGTACGCCAACAGCCAAACGTCACGATGGGGCTCGAAGTACACCAACGTCAGTACCGGAACGGGAGCGATGTCTCATTCGGTGTGACTTCATTGATTTCGTGGCGGCCCGGTGAGAGGCGCAACCTAGAAATTAGGGCCGATCTGGAGCCTGAGGGGAGATTCGAACTCCCGACCTACGCATTACGAATGCGTTGCTCTACCAACTGAGCTACCCAGGCGCGAAAATCAATTCTATCTGATCAGTTTGGCGGAACAATTCGCCCTTACGAGCGAGCGAGCGACAGCAAAAGATTCGTCAGAACTAACTGCTCGTCCACGTTGGCGCTCAGTGATCGCGACGCGGCGTCGATGAGTTCAATCGAAGCAATGGCCCCCGTGACGACCGATCGTGAGCGTCGGTCCCCGTCGTCCAGGGCTTCTAGACCATCCACCAGGCGTGCGCGGTAAGCGTGGGTGAGTGCGCTGAGACCAAAGCGCAGGTCCTCAGAACGAAATCGACGTTGCTCGCGTCGAAAACGTGCCTCTATTTCTTTTCGACCGGTGAGTGCTCGACGACCCATTGCCTTGGCGTTGGCGTTCAGGCGTTCTAGTTCCTCCGCCTGCAGTGCAACGAGTGGCTCCATTGCTTCATCGACCATCGCAATGATCTCGAGAGCGAGCGCGCAGTTGTGAGCATTTATCGAGTCAAGGTTTTCCGGCACTGACTGCCACGTAGCAATGCGCACGGCGAGAGCTCGGTCGCGAACGAGTACCTGCGCGCGACGAAGATCTCCACCCGACGCCGCGGCGGCGGCTCGTGCGGAAAGAACGTCAAAATTTTGCGCGACGAGGTAGTTCGAAATCACCTCGTCGCTAAGTGGGCTAAAGGGCACTTCAATACACCGAGAGGACACCGTGGCCAGTGTGTCGTTGAGTGATTCGGCGCTCAGCAAGAAGATGGTGCGTCGCGGTGGCTCTTCCAAGATTTTCAGCAGTTTGGCGACCGACGCGCCGGCCAACTCAACGTTCTCGATGATCACAATTTGATGGGCGCTGCCGAGCGGGACGCGCCGAGAGATCCGCTCCGCTTCGCCAAACTCATCAACGGACCACGAAACTCCCTTTCGATCAACGTAGGTGACGTCGCTGTCAGCTTCACCGAGGGTGAGACGACAGGACTCGCATTCGCCACAGCCGTGTCGAACACACTGCAAAGCGGCCGAAAATGCGACCAGCGCTTCGTGGATACCCGAACCGGCTGGCCCCGTAAAGAGGTACGCGTGCACGGGGCTCTGCGCGTAGTGGCGCATCGCGTGGACGGCTCGATCCTGACCGAGCAGTGAATCAAAAACGTCACTCACGATGTCCACGCAAATCGCTGCAGACCGTCGTCGATGCGCTGGGCCACGTCGGACTGGCTCAGTGTCGCGTCGACTACGAGCCAGTTCGATGGATCCTGACGAGCGAGGCTCAAGAAGCCGTCGCGAACTCGAATGTGAAACTCGTCGTCCGAGGACTCGAAGCGGTCCCGCGCCGAACGAGCTCGGCGCGTCGCTGCTACCTCAACGGGTAGGTCCAACAAAATTGTCAGGTCCGGGCGACAGTCGCTCACCGCGAGGCGCGTCGCACTCTCCAACAGATCCAGGTCCACGCCGCGTCCGTAGCCCTGATAGGCCAACGTCGACGCGAGAAAACGGTCCGAAACCACGTGGCGACCAGCGAGCAGCGCCGGTTCAATAACGCTCGAGATGTGATGGGCCCGGTCGGCCAACATGAACAACGCTTCACTGGACGGTGACATGGTCGTTCGCGCATCGAGCAGCCCGATACGCAGCTGCGCTCCGAGTGCGGTGTCTCCGGGTTCAAAGGTGAGCAGCGCATCGTGCTCGGCGGCGACGCGTCGCGCTTGAGTGGACTTACCGCTCGCGTCAATTCCCTCGAAGGCGAGAAAAATCCCGCGCGTCACTAGAACTCGTCCGCAGCGTCCACGCGCGCGGCGAGCGAGGCATTTTTCGCCGCAGTCACTTTCGTTGCCGCGCGTTTTTGTGCTCCCGCGGTGGGTGCCTTCTTTTTAGCTACCGACTTCTTCGACGTTTTGGCGGTCTTCTTAGCTACCTTTTTGGCAGCTTTCTTCACGGGACGTCGCGTGGACGGTTCCGCGTTGCGTCGCTCCGCGAGTAACTCTCCCGCACGATCGAGCGTGAGAGTTTCGGGCGTGTCACCCAGTCGCAGCGTCGCATTTACTTCGCCGTCGGTCACGTAAATTCCGAATCGACCGGTGCGAACAACAATCTGTCGCTTAGACGTCGGGTCTTCGCCGAGTTCGCGCAGCGGCCCCGCGGCGGCGCGGCGACCGCGGGCCTTAGGTTGGGCCAACAAACCAAGAGCGGCGTCGAGCTGAATTGTGAATATGGCGGCTTCATCGTCGAGTGAACGCGTCTCTTTGCCCCACGTCAGATACGGCCCGTAACGGCCGTTTTGCGCGAGTACCGCTTCGTTGTCCTCGGGGTGACGACCGACCTCTCTCGGCAACGACAACAACTGCAGCGCGTCACTCAACGTGACTGATTCGGGGCTCATGGTGCTGAGCAACGAGGCGGTTTTCGGTTTGTCTTTAGGGTTCAGCATCTCGCCGAGTTGCACGTACGGTCCGTAGCGGCCGGCCTTTAACAGCACGTCGATGCCCGTCGCGGGGTCCGCGCCTAAAACACGGTCGTTGCTCGGAGCGGCGAGTAGTTCCAAGGCGTGAGCGACGGTTAGTGAGTCCGGTTCCGTCGCCTCGGGAATTGACACGCGGTCCTCGCCGTGCATGAGATAGGGCCCGTAGCGACCGGAGCGCACCACCACGTTGTTGCCGTCGGGCGCGACGCCCAGTTCAATGGAGTTAATGGCCGCGAAGTCGAGGTCGCGCTGTTCAGTCGTGGCGCGGTTTAAACCCTGACGGCGAAACTCGGTCGTCGCATTCGCATCGCCGAAGTAGAAACGGTGTAGCCACGGCTCGAGGTCCGCCTCACCCTTGGCGATCTGGTCCAACTCGTCTTCCATGTCCGCCGTGAACTGATAGTCCACGAGGTCCGAGAAGTACTTCACGAGCAGGTTGACCACGGCGAAGGCGCGAAACGCCGGCACGAGGGCTTTGCCCTTTTTCCAGACGTAGCCCCGTCGATCAATCGTCTTCATGACGCTTGCGTAAGTGGACGGACGACCAATACCGAGGTCCTCCAACTTCTTAATCAACGTGGCTTCACTGAAACGGTCCGGCGGCTTGGTTTCGTGACCCTTTGCTTCCGCGCTCGTCGCCGTAACGGACTCGCCGGTGACGAGCGGGGGCAAGATGCGCTCCTGATCGGCCAGCTCGGCTTCGGGGTCGTCGGTTCCTTCCACGTACGCGCGACGAAAGCCGGGAAACTCAATGCGCAGTCCACTCGCCGAGAGAGTCAACGCGCGACTCTCACCCGATACGGCCAACGTGCCACTCAAGCGAACGCGGTCCTGGGTGAGACGCGAGTCCACCATCTGAGAGGCAATCGTGCGCTTCCAAACGAGGTCGTAGACGGCGAGTTCATCGCCATTGAGTGAGCCGTGAGCTTCATCGAGGGTCTTAAAGCGTTCGCCGGCCGGACGAATTGCTTCGTGCGCCTCTTGAGCGTTTTTTACTTTGCGGTCGTAACGGCGCGGCGCGTCGGCCACGTAGTCGTCTCCGAACATCGAGGCGGCCTGGCTACGAGCGGCGCGCAGCGCTTCGTCGGACAACGTTGTTGAGTCCGTACGCATGTAGGTGATCCAACCCTGCTCGTAGAGCCGCTGGGCCGCGCGCATGGTGCGCTCGGGATCAAAACGCAGTTTGCGACTGGCTTCGATCTGTAACGACGAGGTCATAAACGGCGGTTGGGGACGCTGGGTACGCGGAGTCGAAACAATCGAATCAATCGTCAAGGTCGCACCACTCAGTGCCTCAGCGACCGCGAGTGCGTCGGCTTCTCCGAGCACCGCCGCAGACGACTTGGCGTCAAGGACCCCCGCCGCGTCAAAGTTCTTGCCACTGGCCAAACTCACTGCGTCAATCGAGTCCAGGGTCGCGACAAAAGTTCCCCCCGGCGCGGACACCTGTGCTTCAACGTCGAACCATCCGGCGGAGACGAACTTCATTCGCTCGCGTTCGCGCTCACAGACGAGTCGAATCGCGACGGACTGCACGCGACCGGCCGAGCGCGCCTTGTCAACGGCGCGCCACAGCACGGGAGAGACTTCGTATCCCACGAGACGATCGAGAAAGCGGCGGCCCTCTTGAGCGTCGACGAGGCGGGTGTCGAGGTCGCGAGTGTCGTTGACGGCGCGCTGAATGGCCTCGGGGGTGATCTCGTGAAAGACCATGCGCTTGACCGGGACCTTGGGGTTCAGGACCTCTTGGAGGTGCCAGGCAATCGCTTCGCCTTCACGGTCTTCGTCGGTGGCGAGGTAGAGCTCGTCGACCTCTTTGAGCGACGCCTTCAGTTCCGCGACGACCTTTTTTCGATCGGCCGAGACCACGTAGACGGCCTTGAAGTGGTCGTTGACGTTAATTCCGAGGCGCGCCCACTTTTCGCCCTTGATGGACGCGGGTATTTCACTCGCCGTACTGGGCAGGTCGCGAATGTGGCCAATCGAGGGCCGCACGATGTAGTTCGGTCCGAGCATGCTTTGAATTCGGGTGGCCTTGGCCACCGACTCAACAATCACTAATGCTCGTGCCACTACCACCACCTTTCACAACGGTCGCTGCCGTCGTCGTTATCACTTCGTTGCGTCGAGGTCTCTCACTCGCCCACAAACTAGCGAGGGGGCGGGTCCTGAGCGGACCCACCCCCACAGCCGTACGTCAACTCTGCACTACTTAACGGCAACCGCCGGGGCCGAGACGTCGTCCAATGAGCCCGTGGCCCGCTTGGAGAACATGATGGCCGCGCCGAGCACTACAACGCCCGCGCCCGCGATGGAGAGGCGAATCGCGGTGTGGTGTTGCTGGGTGATGATCGCCGGCAGCACCAGCAAACTCACCAGGTTCATCACCTTGATGAGCGGGTTAAGGGCCGGGCCCGCGGTGTCCTTGAAGGGGTCTCCCACGGTGTCACCAATGACGGCGGCCTTGTGGGCTTCAGAGCCCTTGCCACCTTCGTGACCGTCTTCGATGTACTTCTTGGCGTTGTCCCACGCACCACCGGCGTTGGAGAGAAAGTTCGCCATGAGCTGACCGGTCAAGATCGCGGCGACGAGGAATCCGCCGAGCGCGAGGTATCCGAGACCGAAGCCAACAATCACCGGAGTCACGATCGCGAGCAGCGCCGGAGTGACGAGCTCGCGCTGTGAAGCCGTGGTGCAGATCGCAATGACGCGGCCGTACTCGGGCTTTTCGGTGTAGTCCATGATTCCCGGGTGCTCGCGGAACTGGCGACGTACTTCTTGGACAACGGTTCCCGCGGTTCGACCGACCGCACGAATCGCGAGTGCGGAGAACAAGAAGGCGACCGATCCACCAATGAGCAGTCCAATAAAGATCTTCGGCTGAACGACGTTGATCTGAATGTTCTGGAACGGATTAGTGGCAAAGGCCCCACCGAGCTGACTGCCCGCGGTCTCAATGAACGAGGCGAACAGCGCTACCGAGGCAATGACCGCCGAACCAATGGCGACACCCTTAGTAATGGCCTTGGTGGTGTTTCCAACGGCGTCGAGGCTCACCAAAATGCGCTGGGTCTCACCTTCGAACTCACCGGCCATTTCGGCCACTCCGGCCGAGTTGTCCGACACCGG
>JANXTQ010000189.1 GCA_025352305.1 Actinomycetes bacterium | reverse complement strand
GTGAGTAGCGCCGGACTAACTGACTCGGTCAGCCTCACCGGTCGTGTTGATGACGACACTCTCGCGCAGTGGTACGGAGCGGCGGACGTCACGTTGGTCCCGAGCATTGCTCACGAGGGATTTGGCCTGGTCGTCTACGAGTCGCTGTCGTGTGGAACTCCAGTAATAGCAACGGACCTCGACGGATTAAAAGACGCGGCGCGTGGCTGCACCGCACTTCGTCTTATTGATCTCTCAGCACCCTCACTGCGTGCTGCACTGGACGAAGTGAGTGACCCACTGCTTCGAATTGCCGCCCGAGAGTTTGTGCAAACAAAGCAGTGGTCGCACGTGGCCGAGCAGCATCGTCGACTCTACGAACGGGTTCTCTACGAACCGGCGCGCCGGGGCGTCGTGGTTTTAGATCACACCGCGCGCAAAAGTGGCGGAGAGTTAGCGATTGTCAAGATGGCGACCGCGCTCGACGACGATCGATGGCGCATGCACCTCATCCTCGCCGAGCACGGACCCCTCGAACAGGATCTAGAGGACCGCGGCCTGTCCTACGAGGTCGTTGAAATGGACCGACGAACTCGCGAACTGTCGCGAGACGATCTCGGCGCCCGAGGACGGTGGCGCGCGCTGTGGGCAACGGTCTCGTACAGCTGGAAAATTCGCCGCACACTTCGCCGTCGTCGGCCCCATGTGGTTCACTCCAACTCCATGAAAGCTCACGTCTACGGTTCGTTAGCGTCCGTTCTGGCGCCGTGGTCCTTCGTGATGCACGTACGAGATCGATGGGAGTCGCCCTACGTCAGTCACCGGGTGGCGACGCTGCTTCGAACTCTGGCGTTTACGGCTCCGGACGTAGTTATTGCGAACTCGCGAACCACGGCTGAATCAGTTAGCGACGCGGCCGTTGTCTTACCCAGCCCGACGGAGGAGGAGTTTTTTGATATTCCCAACGTCACTCCACACAACGTGGTCCGACTGGCCGTGGTGGGGCGTCTCGCTCCGTGGAAGGGTCAGGATTTGGCCATCCGGGCGTTGGCATCTGTTCGCGAGGTCACGCCGGCGACTCTCACATTGATTGGTGATGCACTTTTTGGCGAAGAGGAGTTCGTGGCGTCACTTCACCAATTGGCCGAACAACTGAACGTCACCGAGTGGGTCAACTTCACGGGACACGTTGATGACGTAGCGAGTTGCTTGACTGACGTCGACATCGTCATTTTGACCTCGCGGTCTCCGGAGCCCTTCGGCAATGTTGTTGTAGAAGCCATGGCGGCGGGGCGCGCAGTGGTGGTGCCCGATCGCGGAGGAGTCACGGAGTTCGTGATTGCCAGCGGACCACTCAGCAACGGACTCTTTTACGTGATGGATAACGTTGAATCGCTGAGTGTGGTCCTTCGTCGCATTGGCGTGGACGACGAGATGCGCCGCTGGCTTGGAAAAAATGCTCGTGTGGCGGCTCACGCGTTTCACGCGGACGCTCTGGCGCTGCGACTTGAAGATATTTACGAGTCCCTCCTATGAGCGATCCTCGTATCTCCGTTGTTATTGCGTCGCGTGATCGATTGCCACTTCTCGTCGCGGCGCTGGAGGCTCTGAGCGCGCAGGTACGCGAGTTGTCCCAGGAGTGTGAAATCGTGGTGGTGGACGATGGGTCCATCGAGGCCTACGACGCCCGGGCGTTGGGCGCCGTGACCCTGGTTCGCGGGCGCGGTGAAGGTCCGGCCATGGCGCGCAATCGAGGGGTCGCCGTAGCGCGTGGCGACATCATTTTCTTTACCGACGATGACGCCGTTGTCCAAGCGGGCTGGTTGAACGCCGGAGTTGCGTTCCTCGAGCGTCACGACGATTACGCGGGGGTCAGTGGCGACACCAGTTCGCCGACCTTTAACGCGCTCTACGAACACTCCGTGTCCGATCACGTGGGCGGAAGTTTTCTCACGTGCAACGTTGCCTACCGGCGAGAAGCGCTCGAGCGCGTGGGTGGTTTTGATCGTCGATTCGCCCACGCACACGAGGACCGTGATGTGGCGTGGCGAATTGAGGCCTGCGTTGGACCGGTGGGTTTTGAACCAACGATGCGCGTTGTGCACCCCGGTCGGCCGTTTTCAGTGCGCTCAGCGTGGCGGCGAGCATTTTTTATCTACGACGACTGGTTGCTCTTTCATCGATATCCGGATCGACGCGTCGCCGGTGCGTCGATCCGGTGGACGCCACTTCGAAACACGGTTCGAACCTGGCTCAATGTTGCTTCGCAGCGACAGGTGTGGCGTCGTCCCCGAGAGTTAGTGCGTTGGTTGACAGTCGCGGGTGGCCTAGTCGCCGTCTGCGCGGCCCTGACAACTTTTCGTTGGAGCGCAATGGCGAAACGTGACACCACGGTTCTCGGGGGACTCTCGCATTCTCTAAGTCGCATTGCGTACGTGGGTCCTTCTCCACACCCCCAGGCACCTGGTGCACCCGGAGTAGCGGGTTTACTGCTGGATCAGCTGTTGAATCGCGGCTACAGCATTGACTGCTACGTCGCAGCGTCCGTTGAAGACGATGATCCTCGTGGCCTCGGTGAGCGCGAGGGACTGACGTACATCATTGGACATTCGTCGTTCTCCTTCGGTCGCTGGTACTCGCGTCATCGACTGAGCAAGATGGTGTCGCTCCAACTATTTGCGGGTATCAACCGTCGACGTCTCTCTCGCCGACTCGCCGCCGAGCACGAGGCGTCGCCCTACGACTTCGTCTATCAGTTTTCAACTTTTGAGTCGGTGGGCGTTCCGCGCAGAAAAAATCTGCCGGTCATCATTCATCCTTCGGTTCACGCGGCCGGTGAACGGCGATGGCTCCTGCGTGAGTCGAGCGCGGATTTGAGTAACGACGGCGCGGCGCGACGGCGATTCGTGGCCCTGTGGCTAACCGTTCGCGCCCTTCGCCAAGGTATCGACGCCCGCCGAGCAACGGGCATCGTGGCACTCGCCGAGCCCTTCGCCGACGAAATCGTCGCGGACTATTCAGTGCCACGCACGCGGATCCGCATTGTGGGCAACTGCATTGACGTTGATTCACTCATCTGTAGTGAGCCGCGTTCTCGAGACGTCGTGGTCGTCGGGCGAATCGCCGTTCGAAAAGGACTCGAGGACGTGGTGGCGCTCAGTCACCGTTTGGGCGTCGTCGAACCGGCTCTTCGCCTTCGCGTCATTGGCGCACCCTCACTGTGGAGTGACTACTCACGCGCGCTCGACAGTGTTGAGCGCGCAGTGACCACGGTGGAGGGTGGACGCAGCCGCGACCAAGTTTTTGATGACATTGGCGGAGCCCTGGCGTTACTCCAACTGTCGCGCTACGAACCGTTTGGCCTGACGGTGGCCGAGTCGTTGGCCCTCGGCGTTCCGGTCATTGTGACCCCGGCAGTCGGCGCCGCCGTGCACGTGGCCAACGACGTCAAGATCGTGGTGCAACCAGGAGATATCGACGCGCTGTTAGCGGCAGTTAGATCACTGAGC
>JANXTQ010000187.1 GCA_025352305.1 Actinomycetes bacterium | reverse complement strand
ACTTTGACGCAGCAGTGCGCGATTGTCGCACCACTGACGTGACGGACGAATTGATAAGAAGGTTGTAGATGCCCATAACTCCCACTGAGAAGATCTGGATGGACGGCGAACTCGTCGACTGGGACAAGGCCACGATTCACGTGTTGAGCCACGGCCTGCACTACGGCACGGGCGCGTTCGAAGGAATTCGCGCGTATCCGACGTCCAGCGGTCCCGCCGTGTTTCGACTGCGCGAGCACATGGTTCGACTCTTTAACAGTTGCAAGATCATCATGATCGATATTCCCTTCAGCGTGGAAGAACTCATTAACGCCACGGTCGAAGTGGTGAGAGTTAATGATCACCCCGATGGTTGTTACGTGCGACCGCTCGTTTACCTCGGCTACGGCGAAATGGGTGTCAATCCACTTCCCGCACCGGTCAACGTCGCGATCGCTACGTGGCCGTGGGGCGCTTACCTGGGAGAGAACGCGGTTAAGAACGGAGCTCGCCTCAAGATCTCGTCGTGGCGTCGCCATGATCCCAACGCCATGCCCACAGCCGCTAAGGCCACGGGTATGTACCTCAACTCCGGACTCGCCAAGATTGAAGCGCTGAAATCGGGCTACGACGAAGCCATCATGCTGGGTCCCGAAGGTCAAGTCTCTGAGGGCACGGGCGAGAACATCTTCATTGTTCGAGACGGTGTCTTAGTAACTCCGCCGTCGTCTGAAGCGGGTGCTCTGCCAGGGGTGACCCAGGATTCGATTGTCAAGATTGCGCGAGATCTTGGTTACGAAGTTCGTTTTGAGGCCATGGTGCGTACGGATCTGTATTTGGCCGACGAAGCGTTCATGACCGGCACCGCCGTGGAAATTGTCCCGATTCAATCGGTCGACGATCGACTGGTGAACGACGGGCGACCCGGGCCGATAACTAACATCGTGCGCAACACCTTTAATAGTGCCGTACGCGGCGAGTTGTCGCAGTACGAGAGTTGGCTTACTCGCGTGTAGTTCGCCAAGATACGCGCAGTATCCTTCTGGGCATGACGCAGCCTTCTTTCGTGCCGGTAGCTGACTCGGGCGCCGTTCGTCGAACGATGGCCACCGAGACTCCGCAGATCGGACGGCCGAAGAAGCCCGGCCTCCTAGGAGCACCATCGAAGGATTCGGGGTCTGGTCGAGGAACGACGGGTCCCGATGGCGGCTACGCACTGACCTTGGTTCAGCGCGCCATACACGAACTCGAATTTGCGCCGGGCGAGTCACACCACGATCTAGAGGTCGGAATTGCCGCACTCGCGGCCAAGCGAGCAGCCCTTTCGGGTCGAGCACCCTGCGCCAGCGACGTCGAGGTGGCGCTTGACCTATTTGAACTGCGAGTAAGTGCCAGCGACCGGGTCCTCGCTGATCGAATCGTTCGTTTTCGTGGCGTCGGACATAGTTACTTCGCACTGCGCCATTTCGTTGACACTGTCTCGGATGCGTCGCTTCGCCAATCACCAGGTGCCGTGCTCGCTCTCGCGCGCTAATTGCACTATTTCGTTAAGGAGTCCCATGAGTTTTGATCTCACCAGCGAGCAACGCCAATTTCGCGACATGATGCGCAACTTTGTCGACGAACGCGTGGCTCCTCACGCCGCCGAATACGACCGCTCACAGGAGTTTCCGTGGAAGAGCTACGACGCGTGTCGCGAGCTGGAACTTCCGTCACTCGGTATTCCCACGCAGTATGGCGGCGCGGGTGCGGACATGGTGACCCAAGCCATCATGGCCGAAGAGATCGCTCGAGGTTGTGCATCAACCGCGGTGACTATTTTGATTTCGAAACTTGGAATGTTGCCCGTCATGAATTTCGGATCCGAGGAGTTAAAACGCGAGTATCTTCCCAAAGTCGCTAGCGGTGAAATTCAATCGAGTTACTGCTTGTCGGAGGCGGATGCAGGAAGCGACGTCGCTTCAATGCGCTGTCGTGCGGTGCGAGATGGAGACGACTACATCTTGAACGGTTCGAAGTACTGGATTACGAATTCGGAAATTTCCGATACTTACACCGTCTTTGCAACGGTTGATCCGACACTCCGTTCGCGGGGCATCACTGCCTTCTTGGTAAAAAAGAGCTGGGGACTGAAGTTCCCCAACCACGAAGACAAAATGGGTCTACGTGCGTCACCGACGGGCGAAGTGGTCTTCGACAACGTGCGCGTTCCGGCCACGCATCGAATTGGTGCCGAAGGCGAAGGTTTCAAGATTGCGATGCACACGTTGGATCGTTCCCGTCCCACGATTGGTGCCCAGGCGATCGGCATTGCTCAAGCGGGGATTGACTACGCCGGCGGTTACATGAAAGAGCGAAAGGCCTTCGGTGCTCCGATTGCAAATCTTCAAGGTCTGCGCTTCATGTTGGCCGACATGGCAATTCGAACTGAAGCGGCGCGCGCGCTGGTTTATCGAGCGTGCGCGCAGATCGATGCTGGCGACCCCGACGGGACATTGACGTATCTCGGCGCGGCCGCAAAATCCTTTGCGAGTGACACCGCCATGAGCGTGGCAACTGACGCTGTCCAACTCCTCGGTGGCTACGGGTTCACCAAGGATTTCCCTGTCGAACGTTTTATGCGGGATGCGAAAATCACTCAGATTTACGAGGGCACGAATCAGGTCCAGCGAGTCGTCGTCGCAAAACACTTGCTCAAATAGAGTTCGTTCACTGTGAGGTG
>JANXTQ010000200.1 GCA_025352305.1 Actinomycetes bacterium | reverse complement strand
TGGGTTCGAATCCCATCACCTCCACCGAGAGTTGTAATTTCACCTACTTTTTTCACGGCGGGCTGGCTCGGTGTAGTTGGTTTGCTTGAAATCCTGGATGAGCAAGTTGGTATTCAGTTGCCGACCATGTCGCCAGCGAGTGCTCTCAATGAGTCGGTAGTCAGGATGAATGTAGTTAAGGCTGGATTCGGCGAACTGAAGTGACGCGGTCGATTGACTTGTCAATAGAGGCGATGGTCGCTGTCCCGGTTGTTTCGGCGCACGCAACGAGGTAGGCCTCGGCGAAATCGATTCGATCGTTCTCGTAGACATCGAGCGACCTCAAAAGGAGCGGGGCGTCGACAACAACAACTGACTCCATCGCTAACAGCGACCGGATCGCCTGTGCGACGTCCCCGCGCGGCGCTTCGTAGAAAGATTCGAGAACGCAGACCGTCTCAGCAATGATGAGATCGACGATCAAAAGTTCGTCTTCGCGGCTCAGGAAGGCGGTCGCGCGCGCGGCCAACTTCGCCGGATCGCCAGTGAGGTGGCTGACCAGCACGTTCGTGTCGACGAAGGCGCTCACGGGCGCTTGGTCGTTCGAGCCGCTCGTGTCCGCTTCAAAACGTCGTCCCACGCCACGTTTCGCTTCGCAGCCGGCACCGTAAATGTACCGGCAAGCCCGAGGAACTCGGGAGTCCGGGCCAGAACCGCATGGTGACCCTCAACTCGAAAGACGACGGCGTCACCCTGATGAATACCGAGCGCGTCTCTAACGGATTTGGGAAGCGTGACCTGTCCCTTAGAACTGACTCGTGCGGCAACGTCCATGATCACTCCTTACAATGGTCGCTCATGTAAGGATACTGTGCCGGAAATCGGCAGAGTCCTTAACCAACGAGAACTCGTCAGCAGACCAGAAAACGTTCGGACATAGTTCTTTGAACTCCACCGAGAATCATCGCTTCTACAACGTTGTCCTGGATCAGCCACGAAAAATTTCTTTTCGTGGCTGTCGATATGAAGTGATCGGTTTGATCTCCTCGAACCTCCGTATAAAGCTTGAGTCGCAGTCTTGAACTCGGGCCGTGCCCGGTACTGAGGAGAACCAACGTTGTGCCACTCTCGATCCTCGCTACGGTTCCAATGATCAATCGGTCGTCGCTGCGTGAGATCACCCTGCGAGAACAACTTCACCAGCCGGTCCTCGCACCAACGAATGCAACCTGGCTCTTGGTCCTTTCTCGACTTCGTATTGCAGACCCATGGCGAACCAGGCGTCGCGGACACGCTGGGGGTCTGGATGTTCCGCATACATGCGTTCCAATCGTGCCCCTTGCGTGCATGTGGTCGAGGGGTGAACCGCATCGCCCCATTCGATAAGAAACGGAACGACACCACCACTCCACTCAGGCGACTGAGTCAACTTCCACGAGAGCAGTCGACCATCGGGCAACGCCCTCTGCATGGCGCGCCACGGGCCAGGGTCGTGGCCTCTCTCACGTAAATCCTTGCTGGAAGTTTCAATGTCCTTTACGCGAACCGCGAACGTGGCCAACCGCGAGATCGTGGCGGGGTCGACCCCGAAGGGACGCGGTCCAACGTGCTGGGGTTGCGACGCGTCAGGGCCAATCACTTCTAGATACGACTCGTGGCCCAGCCCGAGAATGAAGTTCGCGGTCCCAAGTCCGACGTGGCTTCCACCCCTCGATGGTTCCAAGGCGAGATCGGCGTGAATCTGATTGACACCCTCTTCAAGGTCGGGCACTGCCCAGACAATGTGGTCGAGCTCGAAATCCATTTGCACAGGATGCCTTGAAATGGCCGACCCCGTCCGCATCTCGCGTTCTTGCGGCCACGCGCAATGACGAGAAAAGACCACTGGCCGGGCTAGTTCGAACGAAGTCCCACTACTTCACCTCGAGTTGTTCGAGATTTCAACTTTGTTACACATCGGGACAATGTCGAAATGACCCTCAGAACCAAGTGAACTGTTGGTTCCGCAGCGCATGAACAGTTCAATCCAAAACGAACAGGCATCGCGATCCGGCGTAGGTGCGATCGCCACGGAAATTCAGGGCAGAATCGCCGGTTACGCAATATCACGAGCGTCGATTCACTGTATGAACTTCAAACGGCGGGGGATATTGAGTGATTTGTCCAAAATGTGGTGCTGAGAACGCGCCGAATGCAAAGTTTTGTTCCCAGTGCGCCACGGACCTCAGTGGCGTTGCCGTGTACGAACGACCGAGCGCTCCGGCGCCCAGTAACGAAATGGACGGAGCTGAAGCTTTGGCCATTGCGGGTGAGAAAACCGCCCTGTGGTCCAAGAACACGATGGCGGGATACTCAATGAGCAAGCGAGCACTTCGAGCGCTGCAAGATGAGGGCAAGGGCGACAGCGAAGCCGCTGGCATTGCCCAGCGAGGCATCAATATCGCGACTGCCCAATGGGTCATTGGAGGAATCTTGTTGGTAATCGGGATCATTGTCTTTATCTCAATCACTTCGAGCATGGGCAGTCAACCCACGTATCCGTAGTAAAACCTAAATAGTCAACCGGTCAAAATCTCAGTTAGCAGTTCGTAAACAAACGTGAACCGCTATTTGCCGAGATTGCGCGGCGAATCCGTCGACGGGCTTCTCAAATCCCTTTCGCGGCTGCTCATACGTGCCGTAGAGTCCTTCGAATGAGCAATACCGTCCGT
Source organism: Actinomycetes bacterium (assembly GCA_025352305.1). Classification (GTDB taxonomy): domain Bacteria; phylum Actinomycetota; class Acidimicrobiia; order Acidimicrobiales; family RAAP-2; genus RAAP-2. Next base: position 1,260 of record JANXTQ010000200.1, on the reverse strand, counting down.
ACAAATGTGGGTGCCCTTCCCGTGCGCAAAGTCAACCAGCGAATGGCTCAACGAATGGTTCGTCGCGCACACCTCGACGAACAGGGAGTGGCGGTTTGTTTCGCATACAACAACCTTTTGACCACCTGGTTGATCGGCACGGTGGAGGACCTCATCAGGTTCGTGCCTTCCATCGGCGAAATACTTGACCTAGCGTTTGGCCTTCTGACGTTCTATTTTCACCGGATCGTGCTCGTCACGGACAAGAACGTTTACGTGTACAGGGATTGGCCCTTCCACTTTCCCGGAAAGCAGTTGGCCGCTTATCCGCGCCATGCTGGTTTGGTGACCCTTGGGAGTCCAAACCCGGGTGCAATGTCCAAATTCATGCGGAGAGGTCAGTTGACCTTCGAAGATGGCCATGTGGTCTATCACCCCATTCTGTGGATTCGACGTGCCAAGTACATTGCCCAAGAAGGCAACATCGCTGCTACGAATTGATAGACGTTGCGGGGTGTCACCGATACATAATCGCTGAATATTTGTGAAGAGACTTCTGCTCAGCGCTACGAACACCGTGGAAGGACTCTCAGAACTGAGATAAGCGGCGAGCAACAACATCACGAGCCGTCATTCGTGCGTGCGCCGATGTCCCAATTAGATGGGTTGTCCACCCCCGAAATTAGAGGCGTCGAGAGACACTACTGAGCGAGTTTGAATTGCTGCCGCTTTTTCGAACTATCGCACTTCTCGAGGAAGAGAGCGGCTGCGGCATTTGCTCGAGGCAGCGAGACGCAATTCGTTGTTTCGAAGAACTGCATCTGACCAATTGAGTTGTATCGGAAACGCTGACTCTTAACAAAACTGCATTTGAGTACTTGAAGCGATATACCGTCGCCGGCCTTACGTCCGACTGAGTCCACGCAAAAACCTTGATCGTCAATGAGCAAGTTAGTTCCGTCAGAATTTTCAGTAAAGGCCCAGCGTTCGGTATTGGCCGGCGAACAAGCAGTGAGCGTCAGTTTACGACCCGGTGTTGCTCCGGCTGGCACGTCAATACAAAAACTAAAGTCAACCGCTGACTTGATTTGAAAGTTCGAGCCGTGAGCAGTGCTGGGCGTCGTCCGAGGCAAATAATTTGTTGCGGCGACGGCGCCGCCTCCGACAAGCAACATCAGGCCACCCCCGAGAGTCACGCGTGCAATCCAATGTCTCATCATTTTGCTCATCGTATTACCCCGTTCAATTCTTCGCCGGTCGCTCGCTATTCGGCCGTTTTAG
>JANXTQ010000166.1 GCA_025352305.1 Actinomycetes bacterium | reverse complement strand
CCGCTCATGCGCGTGGAGCACGAAGGAAACTACGTGGCAGTCGCGAGCAAGGGCGGAGCTGCCGATCACCCGGTGTGGTACTTCAATCTTCTGGCGAATCCCGTGTGCGAACTTCGCGACGGAGCCACGCTGAGTGATCGTCGAGCGCGGCTGCTGGAGGGCGCCGAGCGCGACGAGTGGTGGCAGCGAGCGGTCGCGGCATTTGCCAACTACGACGAGTATCAACGCAACACTGAGCGAGAAATTCCGCTCTTCATTTTGGAGCCCATCGGTTAATTCGCGACCGTTGAGGGCCATGACGCAAACAGTGATCGGGCCGCTGCACGCGGCGGCGGGCGCGACCGCAAGATTTCCCAAAGAATCCACCATACGAACACTTGTTCGTAGTACGGTGTACGGAGGCGGAAATGAACGATGTCACAAGGAGTCTCTAAGTTGCCCCGCGTGACAAAGACAATCAAGGAGTCAGTAATGGCAACCGACGACCGCGGCAAGGCCCTCGATGTGGCGCTCGCCCAAATAGAAAAGCAGTTCGGCAAGGGATCGATCATGCGCATGGGCGAGAACCTGCATATGAATATCGAGGCCATCTCTACCGGAGCGCTGGCATTAGACCTCGCTCTCGGCATCGGTGGACTGCCGCGCGGGCGCATTGTTGAGCTCTACGGACCGGAGTCCTCCGGTAAGTCCACGCTCGCGATGCACGTTGTCGCCGAAGCGCAACGCAACGGTGGAATCTGTGCCTACATTGACGCCGAGCACGCCATGGACCCGGTCTACGCGCGCGCTATTGGTGTGAACGTCGACGACCTCCTAATTAGTCAACCCGACACCGGTGAGCAAGCACTCGAAATTGTCGACATGTTGATTCGCTCGGGTGCCCTCGACGTCATCGTGATTGACTCGGTAGCCGCACTAACTCCTCGAGCCGAAATCGAAGGAGAGATGGGCGACACCCACGTAGGTCTGCAGGCCCGACTCATGAGCCAAGCGCTGCGCAAGGTGACCGCGAATCTTTCAAAGTCCGACACCATTGCTCTGTTCATCAACCAGTTGCGCGAAAAAATTGGTGTGATGTACGGCTCACCCGAAGTAACGCCGGGTGGTCGTGCCCTGAAGTTCTACTCCTCCGTGCGTCTCGATATTCGTCGCATTGAGTCCATTAAAGACGGCACCGAAGTTGTGGGTAACCGCACTCGGGTAAAGGTCGTGAAGAACAAGGTGGCGTCGCCGTTTAAGCAGGCGGAGTTCGACATCATGTACGGACTCGGCATCTCGCGCGAAGGCTCTATTTTGGATGTGGCCGTGGAGTTGGGTTTCGTCAAGAAAGCCGGAGCGTGGTTCACCTACGAAGGTGAGCAGCTCGGTCAGGGACGAGAGAACGTCAAGACGTTCCTGCGAGAGAACCCCCAGATGATGGCCGAGATCGATCAGCGCGTGCGCGATCACATTGCCAAGGCGGCGTTACCCGCCGAAGAGGTCATCGACGTCGACGTTCCCATTTCACTGGACTAAGTCGCTCGTCTTAGCGTTCGCAGCCCCGCCGTCTCCGACAAGACGGTGGGGCTGTTTAGTTGTGCGCTCGCCCCGTGGGTGACGTCACTGCGTCGCGACGAGCAAAGTTCTTAGTAGCGTCGTCGCGGTGAAGATGCGCCAAGAGTTTCGTCAGTTTCTCGGTGCCCTCGTTCGTAAATCACGCGCCTATCTCAATGAGGTCGCCATTGTTGGCCCGAGTGACCCTTACGCACGCCGGTTTGCTCACTTTGGTAACGGAGCCGCGTTAATGGCTCCCCAGGGAGTCATCTACAACGAGTCCTATCTCTCCATTGGTGACAACACGCTCGTGGGACCGAATGTCGCGATCACGGCGGGGATATCGGGAGATCAAAAGATGTTGTCTCCCACCGTGGTGACCATTGGCAAAAAGTGCATCATTGGACGGGGATCGCACATCATTGGTCACTGGTCAATCGTGCTCGGCGACGAAATTCAAACCGGTCCCTACGTGTACATCACCGATCAGAATCACGGTTACGAAGACCCCGATCAGGCGGTGGGTTGGCAAACCCCCAGTGAAGGTGCGGTGTCCATTGGTTCGGGAAGTTGGCTCGGCGCCAACGTGGTTATTTTGCCCGGTACGACACTCGGTAAAAATACGGTCGTGGCCGCGGGAGCCGTAGTGCGCGGCGAGTTTCCCGATCACGTCGTGCTCGGCGGGGTACCGGCAAAAGTTCTGCGACATTACAACGCTGCGTACGGGTGGCGAAGCGGTTCCGCGTCGTGAGTCAGCCCCGGCGCTTCGGCGTAGACCTCACTCCACTACGCAGTTCGCCCGCCTTTCGCCGACTCTTTGTGTACGGCGCCCTGACGGTACTGGCGAGCCAAATGACGGTGATTGCGATGCTCTTTCAAGTCAAGCAGCTCACCCATTCGACGCTGGACGTCGGCACGCTGAGTGCGGCGGAACTCATACCCATTATTGGTTTCGGACTCTACGGTGGCGTGATTGCGGATCACTGGGATCGACGCAAGGTCATGGTTGGCTGTGAGTTCGGATTTCTGCTGACCCTGATTGCGCTTTTGGTGAACTCGCGCCTCGCACATCCGAACGTGGCGGCGCTTTACGTTCTCGCAGCGGTCGGAGCCTCATTCGGTGCGTCGCAGGGTCCGAGTATTTCGTCGGTGACCCAACAGGTCATCTCGCACGATCTGCAACGTCAGGCATCCACGCTGTCGATGATTCGCTCGACCGCGGCGTCAATAGTGGGTCCACTGCTCGGAGGTCTCCTCTGTGCGGTCGTCGGCGCGTGGTTGGTATACGCCATTGTGCTGGGTTTCTTTTGCATCACGGTGTTCATGCTCATTGGGATACGAGCCGAGCGAGCGGCTCCGAATAACGAGGCCGGTGCGCTGGAAGCCCTGGCGGTCGGACTTCGTTACGCACGCACGCGGCCCGACATCTTGGGCAGTTACGTCGTGGACCTCATCGCGATGACTCTCGCTTTTCCGGTCGCGGTTCTCACCTTTGCGTCCGACGACCGCACAGAGGAGACCTCCGAGCAGTGGACCCACTATTGACGC
>JANXTQ010000144.1 GCA_025352305.1 Actinomycetes bacterium | reverse complement strand
CTGGGTCTGAAGAATCCAGTTACGGGAGTCGTGAACTACACCCAAACCGATGTGGCGGAGATCGCTCGAGCCTTGACCGGTTACGTCTACAACTATTCCAACGACACGGTTTCGTTTGACCCGACACAGTTCGACAACCTTCCAAAGACTTTCTTCGGCGTCAAGCACACCAACGCTGGAACTTGGCAGGTCATTACTTCGGTGAGCAACCACCCGTCCTTTCGATACTTTGTGCCCGCGCGACTGCACCGCGAGTTGACGGGCCTGGTTCCCTCAACGGCAGCGCTCAAAACTCTCGGGGCGCTGTGGGGAAATACTGGCAACGTTGCCGCGGTCGTCGAGGCGATTGTGAAGTCGCCGACCTTTTTGTCGCCCGCCGCGATTGGCTCCAAGGTGAAAACGCCCGTGGAACTGATGATCAGTGGCGCGAAAGTGATGCAGTTCAAACTGGGACCCACCGACTTCGGTTGGCAACTCAGCACCTTCATGAACCAGCACCCCTTCTACCCTCCGAACGTGTCGGGTTGGCCCTCCGGCAAGATCTGGTTGAACTCGGGCGTCACTATGGCGTGGGGTTCAATTGTTCAAGAGTTCGTTTCGAAATCGCTGGGCGTTCCCAACGGCACCGTCGATCAACTGTTTTCGAAAGCGGGTAGGTCCGGAGCGCCCGGCACAGCCGTGCATCTCTGCGGTCTGAGCGAGGTAAGTACCGCCACTATGAAAGCGTTGACCACTTACGCAAACGCCAAACCGTGGAGCCCAGAACAAGCCGCGGGTCTACTCGCGCTCGTTCTGGTTTCACCCGAGTTCGCGGTTAATTAGGAGAACTGATGACGATCGACCGGCGCAGTTTTCTTTCTAACAGCGGGGGACTCGCCTTACTCGCAGCGGGTGGGTACTTCGGACTGGATGCAGTGAGTCCGCGAGAGATGGCCGCCGCCGCAGAACTAGTTCGCGCGACGCCGGCACTGCCCGTCGGCACGCCCATCATTGTGTACATCGATCTACAAGGTGGCAATGACGCCACGAACATGTTCATCAATTCGAACGACCCGTGGTACTACGACGTAGCTCAAGGTCACGGAGCCGTAGCGATCGCCGCGAAAGATCAACTCGCTCTCGGCAGTACGAACTTTGCGCTCAATTCCGCGATGCCCTGGACCGCGGCGCGATACAACAGCCACGCGGACGTGGCGTTCATTCAGGGACCGGGCGAAAACGTGGTCCACGAGTTCTCGCACTTTTCGGCAATGCACTATCGCCAAGTCGCTTCCTTCAACGGATCGGTGTCGACCGGCTGGCTCGGACGACTCAACGATCTCGTCGCGCCGAACAATCCCTTCGCCTCAATTTCTACCGACGGTGTACATCCAGCGTTGGTCGGAGCAAACACCCCGGTGCTCAGCGTTCCCGACGTGCAGAACTTCAACTTCAATGTGGGTTGGCAGTGGGAGGACGGATTCCTCTCGGCATGGCAGGCCATGTCGAACGCCGGCTGGCCAGCGGGATCCGTTTCGCGCGCCGCGGAAATCAGCTTGAAAGACACTTTTGAAGCGCAGTCCCAGGTCTACGCGTCCTGGAACCCGACGATGAGTGCAACCTTTGATTCCACTTCGTGGGTGTCGCAACAACTGGGTAACGCCGCGATGATGATTGCGGCCAAGATTCCGTGTCGTAGCTATGTCGTGACGACCGGCGGCTTCGACACCCACGGCAGCGAGACATTGGCGGAGGCGGCACTGTTTTCCGAACTGGACAACGCCCTTGGGGCGTTCTTCGCCGCTATTTCAGGACTTCCCAATGTGAATGACGTCTTTGTTTATATGTCGAGTGAGTTCGGTCGGCAACAGACGGTTAACGGCTCGGGAGGTTGTGATCACGGCCAAGCGGGAACGGACGTTCTTATTGGTGGCGGAGTTAAGGGTGGCCTTTACGGCGCGGCGCCGAGCAGTGTTCCGGCTGATCGCCTTGACGATGCTCTTGTGCCGACGGTTGACTTTCGAAGTGTTTACGCGACAATCCTGAATCACCTCACGAAAAACACAACCGTGAGCCACGAAATCCTTTTCGGAACGTACGAAGACCTCGGTTGTTTCGCGTGACGTGAATAGATGCTCAGTCGCAAAGACCTCGTCACGAGTCCGAGCGAAGAAATTCTGGATGTTCACTTCAGGGCATTGAAGACCTTCTTGAGTCTGGTACTCAATGAGCGGCTGAAGCGCCGGGTTTGTACGGATCGGAAAATTTCTGCTTTGCCACTGCGTATGAGCAATGACTGTGGCGAGATTGACCGCTCTTCCGTGGAGCTGGCGTCCACGGCGTAACTTCTCTCGAGAAATGTGAACGCCAGCCTGTCAAGGAGAATTTGCTATGACGTCGTCATTGGGAACGTTCAGAATTAATGGTGGTTTGAAACGATACGAAGCGCGTACTGAATGGATCATGGTTGCGCTGTCGATCATGTTTTTGGTGGTCATCATTTTGCCGTACGCGCATCCACTCAGCAGGACTGAAGACCAACTTCTTCGTTCAATTGACGTCGTTGTTTGGGGAATATTCGCCGTTGACTATTTATTGCGGCTACTGATAGCTGCAGAGCGGACGAAGTTCATTACAACTCACTTATTTGACCTGCTCGTCGTTGCAGTGCCGTTCATGAGACCACTCCGACTCGTTCGCGTCGTCTCTTTGGTAGTTGCGACCGGTCGACGAGCAGGAAATCTGGTGATTCAACAGGTGATGATCTACGTACTGCTGCTCGCAGCCATCATCATGAGCACGTGCGCCGTTCTCGTGTATCACTTCGAGCAAGCTTCGTCGGAATCAAACATTCATTCCCTCGCTGATGGATTTTGGTGGGCGATGACAACTGTTACGACTGTGGGATACGGCGATCGGTTTCCAGTAACTGCCGAAGGAAGAGTGGTGGCTGTAGCCCTCATGATCACTGGAATCGCGCTCATGGGCTCAATCACGGCAGCAATCGCCGCCAAATTCGTCGATATCATCCGTGGGAAGACGTCGACGGAAATTGCTCTTGACCAGACCACTCAGTCGGAAATCATTGCGAACGATGTGCGTGAACTTAAGCAACTCGTACTCAGTCTCCACGCTGATGTGAAATCACTGTCTGAACCGAAGACGGGCGATATCTGACCATCGACTGCATCTCAGCCGCAATACGAGCGACCAAGCGAACGCCTGTGATTCCAATTCGATTTCTGAATGGAGACGTTCTGGCCGGATCCGAAAAGCCGTTAGTGAATTGACACCGTGATCGGTTGCGAAGCAATGCCGTTCGCGACGACGACCAAT
>JANXTQ010000118.1 GCA_025352305.1 Actinomycetes bacterium | reverse complement strand
ATAAAGGCCCGATTGTTGGACCAAAAGTCGCTAGCGGGAATCGGCAATCTTCTTGGCGACGAAATTCTTTTTCGCGCCGGTATCGATCCACGAACGCCGTGCGGCCAGCTCAACTCCACGCAACGTGACCAACTGTTCAAATCATTCAAACTCTGTATGCGCACCATGAAGAAGCGTGGAGGATCCCACACCGGCGACCATATGGTGGCCCGATTCGCTGGCGGTCTCTGTCCACTCGAGGGCGCCGCCATGTTGTCCAGCACCATTGGTGGTCGAACGACCTACTGGTGCTCAGTGCATCAGCGCTGAGTCAACGTGCTCCATCAAGCAGCGAGGTGAGGCCCATTGGTTCGTACGGCCCGATGATCAAACTTTCTAAGACTCCGAGACCCACTGCACCGTCGCGTTCAGCGCGCACGAGTTGTTGAACGTGGATGTTGGAGTACTCAAGCGGGTCGAGCGACGCCACGTTTAAAACCTCGCCCTCCACGAAGGCTCCGTCGTGCCAACGTCCGTGAGCGAAACGTGGGTGCGAGTATCCAGCTCCGCGCATGTGAAAAGTGAAGAGGGGAGTGAGCGCCGTACGGTCGTCGCCCATCAATAATGTGGCGTGACTCGCTTGACGAGTACCGCCTCGAGGGGAGATCGACAGTTGCGCGGCGCACGAGGTGCTCGCTCCGTCGCCGTCGAGGGGAACGCGGTGCGCGCTGCGTACGAGTGCTCGGCCCGCTTCATTGTCAAAGCTCATGTAGTGCAGTGCGCCGTCGTCCCAGTTGATCTGGGCCCAGTGAAAACACAGTTGGGGAGCCCGCGAACTCGGCGCACCCGGTAGAGCTTCTCCAACGGGTCGAATTCCCCACGATCGATCCTTGGTGCCCATGAACCCATCGACGTCGATGCGCCCGTCCGGCGTCTCGATCCAGCCGTGCCAAGTACCCATTTGGGTCGCTCGCGTGACGTCCATAAACACTCGTTCGCCGTCTGCCATGATCTGGCGCGGCTCTTCTACGGGCGCGGTGCGTCGAACGAACTCCACGTCGGCGCGCACTCCCTGTTCGGGCGCGTTAACGACAATGCGATTGCGCCGCATGGGTTCAATAATCTCAATCTCAATCGGTCCTACGGCGGTCGGTCGCTCGTGCAGGCGGTCACCCGCAAAGACGGAACGCTGTGTTTCACCATTCGATATGGAAAACGCGGCGTCGATGACGCCGCGATTCGGATACAGACCGAGCGCGACGGCGAAAAAGTTCCCCTCGTTATACCCGTTGAACCAAAATCGGTCGTAGGCATTCGGATGACCGTTCATCACGTGAGCGAGTGGCTGAGGAGTTTGATGCAGCGGATAGTCGTCTTGATCAATGAGCATTACGCCACCTTGTCAAATGGGTCCCATCGAGCAACCGCTTCCACGGCGCGACGAATCATGGTGAGAAACATCTGGTCGCCGCGCTCCGTGCGCTCAACGATGACTGATGCAGCGACGAGCATGACGATGGGCTGCAGAGTATTTCGTGCGAACTCGTCGCGGGCATCGTCACTTCCAAGGACCGCTCCTTGAGAGGCGAGTTCGTTGAGATAAAAATCAATGAGATCGTTTTCATGTTGAGCACAGTCTTGGCCACTGAGACTGGTGATCAAGAAGTAAGCAACATCCAGCATCGGACTCGCGACCGTTACGGTCTGCCAGTCCACGATCGCGAGCGGCACCTGACCGCCGGCACCTTCGAAGATCATGTTCTCAGTGCGGTAATCGCCGTGCACCACGCATCGCAGAGCCGCGGTGTGGGCCGAAAACTGTCCCAAAGAAGATCGAAGCCGAGTGACCGTTTCTCTCGTTGCTTCGTCGAGGTCTCCGTGGTAGCGATCCAAAAATTGGTCGAACAGGATTGGCAGGACCATCTCGTACATCGGTCGAAGTGAATCAGCAACTCCGCCCAACCACTCGAGTCCAAAGAGGTCGTCGCGATTTGCGGTGGGTCCGTGAAGCCGAGCCAACTGACTGAGGGCGACGCGTGCTTGCTCGACGCTCAACCCCGTGAACTGATCAACGGGTAGTGACGGGGTGAGGTCTTCGAGCAGGAGAAGGAAATCGTCGCTATCACTGTCGTGTTGGACCAGGTCCACTTGTGGCGTGCGAATTGATACGTGAGGTAATAGTTCGCGGTAAAAGGACGTTTCGCGCAGATAGAGGTTCTGCGCTCGAGCGGTTTGGCGGCTGGTGTCACTGAGCGACGGCGACTTGGATATAACGGTGCGCACAGCGCCGCTGTCAGAGCGGAACTCCCAACGCCGACACTGCGCTACTTGACCGTTGCCGATCTGTTCGCTGGTGGCGCGCCACGTGGCATCGAGGCCGAGAGCATCGCTAATGCGCCGTTCATCTAACTGTGTCGTGCGATCAAGCGTCATGGCCCCCCTCGGCAGGCAAGTTAGTAGACCACGCACCGATCGCTGACATGTCGGATAGATCTGTTGATTTCGATCAGAATGTACGGATGCACAGCTTTCAAACTTTCGTCACCAACTACGGCTACGCCGCGATTTTCATTCTCGCCATGCTCGAATCAATGTGCATTCCCGTGCCCTCGGAAATTATTTTCATCTTTGGTGGAGCGTCGTGCACAGCAGCGGTGGCGCACCTGCACCCCTTGGGACTTGGTTGGGTGATCGTCGTTGGAGTTTTAGGTGAACTAACCGGAGCAATCATTGCCTACACCGTTGGCCGAACCCTGGGTCGAACCATCGTGGATCGATGGGGTAAATGGATACTGCTCACGCACAAGGACCTCGACAAGGCTGAAGCCTGGTTTGCAAAGTACGGTCCCTATTCAATTGTCGTAGGTCGAGTCATTCCGATTATTCGTTCCGTAATTTCGGTACCCGCAGGACTGGCCGAAATGGGTCGGGTTCGTTTTATTGCGCTCACGGCCGTTGGCTCGGCCATATGGGTGTCGCTACTTTCCGTCTTGGGTTATTTCGCAGGTCACAACTGGGAGAAGTACCACAAGTTCTTTAACACGGTCCAGTATCCCGTGATCGCAATTGCCGTTGTGGTGCTGGCGTACGCGTTTTGGCACCGCTATCAGGCAGTGAAGAAGCAAAACGCTGTTTAAGCGTTCAACGCTTTCAGCACTCGGGCCGCGTGTCCGTCGGTGCGAACGCCGTACAGCGCGTGCTCAATTTTCCCGTTCGTACCAATGACGAAAGTGGAGCGGATCACACCGGTCACCTTTTTGCCGTAGAGCATCTTTTCGCCGTACGCCCCATATTTCTCCATGACCTTCTTGTCGGGATCGCTCAAGAGAGTAAAAGTCAGGCCGTACTTCTTTCGAAACGCTTGGTGCGAGGTCGCGTCGTCGGGGGAAACGCCAACGACCTCAACCTTCGCGGCTCTAAAGGCCGCGAGCAACGCAGTGAACTGACACGCTTGTTTGGTGCATCCTGGGGTGTCGTCGGCAGGATAAAAGTACAGAACCACTCGGCGGCCCGCGAACTGACTCAGCGAGACCTTGGTGTTGTCGTCGTTCATCAAGGTGAAGGAGGGAGCTCGGTCGCCCACCTCTAGTCGAGCCATAACGTCCTTTCGCCCAAGAGTACGGACCTTCTCGCGACGGCCTAGCCGTAGACTAGACAGCGAGGCGTCGCATGAGGCGAGAGCCTGGGCCCATCCCCCTGACGAAGCCGGTTCTGGGTCCGACCGAGAAAAGACCACAGCACCGTGAGCGCGGAATCCACTACTCCCGGAGATGTCAATGACAGTTACTCCACCAATAAGACATTTGCCGAACTAGGCATTGCCAGCGAACTGGTTGCGGCCCTCGACGAACAGGGAATCACCCAAGCGTTTCCGATCCAGGCCATGACGATTGCTGACGCATTGGCCGGGCGTGACGTGTGCGGCAAGGCAAAGACCGGGTCGGGTAAAACACTCGGCTTTGGACTGCCAATGCTGCAGCGCGTGAGCGCTAGCGAATCCGCCGCTCGCCCCGATGGTCCGGCGTGTCCGCGCGGTTTGGTACTGCTTCCCACCCGTGAACTCGCTGTCCAGGTCCACGAGGTGCTCGAACCGCTCGGCGCAGCGCTCGGCTTACGGGTGACCGCCGTCTACGGCGGTGCCGACATCGAACGACAGATCAAGCAGCTTCGAAAGGGCAGCGACATCATTATTGCGACACCCGGTCGACTCATTGACCTCGGTGACCGTGGGGAAGTCAAAGTGGAGTTCCTGGATGTCTTGGTACTCGACGAAGCCGACCGAATGGCCGACATGGGATTTATGCCCCAAGTCGAATGGGTTCTTCGCCGCATTGCCGAGCGTCCGCATCAAACGTTGTTGTTCTCAGCAACATTGGATGGAGCTGTTGACCGCTTGGTCAAGCGTTACCTCAGCGATCCGGTGTTCCACGAAGTTCGCTCCGACAGCCAAACCGTGAGTCAGATGGCTCATCATTTCTTAAACGTTCACCAGATGGACCGCATCAAGGTGGCAGCAACGATCTGTTCGAGCTACTCCAAATCAATTCTCTTTGCGCGAACCAAGCGCGGAGCCGATCGCCTCGTTGAACAGTTGCAAAAAGAGGGTGTCAACGCGGCCGCGATTCACGGCGACCTGCGCCAAAGCCAACGCGAAAAGGCGCTGGCCGACTTCGGCGCGGGCAAGCTCGCTGTGTTAGTGGCGACCGACGTAGCCGCCCGCGGACTGCACATTGACGGAGTCGATGTCGTGATTCATTACGATCCGCCCGAGGATCAAAAGGCGTATCTACACCGCTCGGGACGTACGGCACGGGCGGGTTCCACGGGAATTGTGGTGTCGCTGCTGCTGTGGAACCAGATGGTCGAAGCCGAAGTGATTATGCGCCGTCTCGCGCTAAAGCGCCCCATAGTTGAGGTGTTCTCGAATAACCCTCACCTGAAGGACTTGGCCAACTGGCATCCCACCATGGAAGAATCCGTTCTGTGAGTCCCAAAGCACTAATTGATGGCGTCGAACTTTTTGTACCGAGTGAGTCGCTGAAGCGAGCACTCGTTGTGGTCGCGCACCCCGACGACGTTGATTTCGGATCCGCCGGAACTATTGCGACGCTGACGGGCGCCGGAGTTGACGTGGCTTACTGCCTCGTGACCTCGGGCGACGCCGGCGGTGATGCCAGCACGCACTCAAAAGAGGAGCGCGCCGCTATTCGTGAGGCCGAACAAACTGCCGCCGCCCTTGAGGTGGGCGTTACCAAACTGACTTTTCTTCACTGGCCCGACGGTCAAGTTGAAGCGAGTCTGCTGCTGCGACGTGAGATCTCTCGGGCGATTCGCGTGCACAAACCGGACCTGGTCATCACTCAATCTCCCGAGCGTAACTATGAACGCATTTACGCGTCGCACCCCGACCACCTCGCCACGGGCGAAGCGACGCTTCGCGCGGTCTACCCCGATGCGAGAAACCCTCACGCCTTCCCCGAACTTCTTCGAGAAGGTTTCGAGCCACACACGGTCAACGAAGTGTGGATGTCATCGAGCACGCCCAACCTCGTGGTTGACATCACCGACACCTTCGATCGAAAAATTGCCGCTCTTCGTCGCCACGAAAGCCAAGTTGGTCACCGCGAAGAACTCGACAAAATGCTTCGAGAGTGGGCCAAGACCAATGCGAAGAGCGTGGGTCTCGGAAAGGGCCGCCTCGCCGAGACGTACCGGCGCATCAACACGGCGTAGTTAAGCGAACCAATGCCCGAGCACGTCGAGCCGGAAAATCGCGTCGCCGAACGCTCCGCTCCCGATGCTCTCTTTGTTTCTCTGCGCCACCTGCCACGATCACGCTTGCCGCTGGAGCTCCTCGCCGGAGTGACGTTGCTCGCGGTGGCCGTGCCCGAACAGCTCGCCACCGCTCAACTGGCGGACGTGCCGAGTTTCATGGCGTTGCTGGCATTTATTGTCGCGACCTTCGTCTTTGCGATGTTTGGTACGAACCCGATCGTGTCAATCGGAGCGGACTCCACCATCGCCCCGTTGTTTGCCGTGGCGCTCGTGCGCCTCGCCGCTCCTTCGTCGCCGCACCTGCTTCAGCTCATTAGTGCCACGGCGGTCGTGGCGGGAGTGATTGTGTTCCTGGTGGGCTTATTCAAGCTCGGCTGGTTGGCCGACTTCTTGTCGGCGCCCATTGTCGCGGGGTTCATGAGCGGAGTGGGCGTGACGATCATTGTGCACCAGCTCAATCACGCTCTGGGCTTGGCGAGCGAGTCGGGTTCCATAATCCATCGAGCGTGGTGGAGCATTTCGCACCTCGGACACACGAATGGCGCCACCGCCGCCATTGCGATGGGCACGCTGGCGGTGGTGGTGATTGGCGAACGCATCAGCGCCAAAATTCCATTCGCTCTCATTGCCGTGATTGCCGCGACGTTGATTACGCATTTCGCACATCTGGCTCACCACGGAGTAGCGACGTTGGGCACCGTAACGGTCGTTGTTCCCCAGTGGCGCCTGCAGGGCTACTCCTGGCACGACGCCACGGTCGTTGCGACGACGGCGGCCACCGTGGCCGTCGTCATTCTCAGTCAGTCGGCCGCCACCACGCGCAATGCCGCGGACGAACTGGGCATCTATGACGACGTCAATCGAGACTTCTTCGCAATTGGCCTCGCCAATATCGCTGCGGGAGTTATTGGGACTATCCCGGTCAATGCGTCGCCAGCGCGTACCAATATTGTTCGCGCCGCGGGAGGCCGCACGCAGTTAGTCGGTCTGGTCGCGGCCGCAGGCGCACTGCTCGTTGGACCACTCGCGCCCGCTCTGCGCGACATCCCGCTCGCGGTTCTGGCGGGGATCCTCTTTTACGTTGCTAGTCGACTGATCAAAGTAAATGAGATACGCCGCATTGCCAAAGTGAACGGTTACGAGTGCGCTCTCGCGCTGATCACGGCGCTAGCGGTGCTGGTTATTGGCGTGCAAGCAGGTATCGCCGTGGCGGTGTTGCTCGCCATCATTGATCAGACGCGACGAAATGCGCGCCCGCGTGCCGTTGTACTCGGACGTCGTCCGGGTTCGACGAGTTGGGAACCGGTCGGGCGAGACGGCTCAGCGCCCGAGGACAAAGTCACGGTATTTCTCTTTACCGCTCCGTTGTTTTTTGCCAACGCGGCGCTGTTTCGCAGCGAAGTGCATTCGGCGATGCGAACCTACCCCGACACTCGACACTTGGTGCTCGACGCAGCCGCAATGACGGAGGTGGATTTCACTGGACTGAACGCACTCGCCAGCTTGGTGGCGGACTTGGTACGTGATCACGTCGATGTCTGCGTTGCTCGACCCAGTGATTCATTCACGTCTTCACTAGCTCGCTCGCCGTGGCCGTCGCTGCGACTGCTCGCTACGTACTCGACCGTTGATGCGGCCGTCACGGGCGTTGCTCATCGCACTTAAGAGCGCGGCCGGTAGAGTCAGACGGAACATTTAAGGGGCGTTAGATGGCGGATCGTTGGTTTGAAACTGTGTCGGTAGCCCAACAACGTGCTCACAAACGTCTGCCGAAATCGGTCTACGGCGCGTTAATTGCGGGATCGCAAAAGGGACTGTCGAGTCACGACAACGAACACTCCTTCGATCAGTTGGGCTTCGCTCCTCACATCGCGGGACTGCCGCGCGAGCGCTCGATGGAGGTAACCGTCATGGGACAGACCATGTCGATGCCGGTCATTATCTCGCCGACCGGAGTTCAAGCAGTTCACCCCGACGGTGAGGTCGCCGTCGCGCGTGCGGCCGCGAACCGAGGCGTTGCGATGGGGCTCAGTTCCTTTGCTTCAAAGTCCATCGAAGAGGTGACGGCCGTTAACTCGCAAGTCTTCTTTCAGATGTACTGGTCAGGGGATCGCGACACGATGATCCGTCGCCTCGAACGTGCGCGCGCTGCGCAGGCCAAAGGAATCATCGTGACTCTGGACTGGTCGTTTTCCAATGGCCGCGACTGGGGTAGCCCGTGGATTCCCGAGAAACTGGATCTGAAGGCGATGGTCAAATTGGCCCCGGAAGCTCTAAGTCGCCCTCGCTGGCTGTGGTCGTTTGCTCGATCGGGCAAGCTGCCCGATCTCACGACACCCAACATGGCCGAGCCGGGCACCAAGGCCCCCACTTTTTTTGGCGCGTACTACGAATGGATGCAGAGTTCACTGCCCACTTGGGAAGACGTCGCGTGGCTGCGCAGCCAGTGGAACGGACCCTTCATGGTCAAAGGCGTCAGTCGAATTGACGACGCCAAGCGCGTCGTGGACCTGGGTGCCACGACGTTGTCGGTCTCTAATCACGGTGGAAACAATTTGGACGGAACACCGGCACCGATTCGATCGTTGCCGGCAATTGTCGACGCGGTGGGATCCGAAATTGAAGTCATCTTGGACGGCGGGGTTCGTCGAGGCAGCGACGTCGTTAAGGCGCTCGCACTCGGTGCCCGTGCGGTGATGATTGGACGGGCTTATCTGTGGGGACTGGCCGCGAACGGTCAAGGTGGAGTGGAAAACGTCCTCGACATACTGCGCAGCGGCATTGATTCGACGTTGATCGCAGTCGGAAAAGCGTCGGTGGGTGAACTCGATCGCGGCGACGTGGTCGCCCCCGCGGATTTTTATCGAACCCTGGGCGCGAACTAACGACTCGTGTATCGAGCGCTGACTTCGCCGAGTCGAGGAAAGGCGTGATCGCTAGCGGTGAGATCTTCGAGCCATGCCCCGAGCAGTTCGACGTGCGCCAACACTGCGGGGCGCCAGGGATCGCCCGCCCGGCCCGTTACTTCACTACCCATGGAATCGAGCATCTCCAGTGCCGGAGCGGGAACGCCGGGAACTTGGGGACCAAACTCGACGTAGAGCCCGACGTCACTGCACCCTTGGTGACCCACACCGTCCAAAATGACCTGGCGCACCGTTAACTCGGGATGCAAGTGTTGAGTGACGAAGTCAATGTCGGTGCTCGGCGGAGTCGTGGTGTCATTGGCACCGCCGATGAAAAACACGGGAATATCAATCTGCGCTAGGAGTTGGGGATCCAAGGTTCGAAGGTAGGGCTGCACTCCCGCAATGGCTCGTGGTCGTATTCCGCTGGTTTTGGTGCCCGCAAAAGCTAAGGCCGTATTGGCCCCGTAGGAGTGTCCCGCGACGGCGAGGCGATCCAAATCCAAATTCAACGGGTGACTAATTCCGTTCGAGCGTGTGGCCAACGCATCGAGGACGAATAAAATATCTGCCGCCCGTTCGCGCTCATTGCTCACGTCATCGAGCGCGGTGCCGAACATCCACTCGATCATCGTGTCGCCCGGATGATCACAGGTCGCAACGGCGTACCCGCGCGCGGCGAGCGCTTCGCACAACTGGGCGTAGACGAGTCGGTTACCGGAACGCCCGTGTGAGAAGAACAGTGTCGTCAGCGGACCGGGCAGCGCCTCGACGTCGCTGCGGGCCTGACAGGTAAAACCAGAACCAGGGATCAGTTCATAAACGGCGAGCTCCCCTTCGCTCGTGGCCGCGGGGTACCACAACTCCACCCCGAGCCAGCGCGCCTCGCGCGAGGGGTCACTGACCAAGTAACTGCGTCGCCCGACGGGGAATCGAGGTTCTTCGAGGACGGTCGTGATACTCACCGTGTTGGTCATTAGTTGGCCGCCAGATTTCGAAGGACGTAGTTGAGCACTCCGCCGTGACGAAAGTAGTCCGCTTCGGTGGGCGTATCAATGCGCAGTCGAACTTCGAAAGGCGTTACGTCACCGTTGCTGCGGTGCGCCACGACCGTTACGCGTTCGGGAGTGGTGCCGTGATTGATCGCGTCGAGTCCCACGATGTCAATAATTTCCGTGCCATCGAGATCAAAACTCGCGGCACTCTGGCCAGCCAAATACTGCAAGGGCAAGACGCCCATGCCCACCAGATTGGAACGGTGAATGCGTTCGAAGCTCTCAACGAGCACGGCCTTCACGCCCAGGAGCTTGGTGCCTTTGGCGGCCCAGTCTCTACTCGAACCCGTGCCGTACTCCTTGCCGCCCAAGATGACGAGAGGCGTTCCCTCGGCTTCGTAGGCCATGGCCGCATCAAAGATGGACATCTGCGTTGCTTCGGGATATTTGATGGTGACGCCGCCTTCAGTTCCCGGCGCCATGAGGTTGCGCAAACGAACGTTGGCAAAAGTTCCTCGAACCATGACTTCGTGGTTACCGCGACGGGTGCCGTAACTATTGAAGTCCTCACGCTGCACTCCGCCGTCAGTCAGGTACAAACCGGCCGGACTCGAGGGACGAATATTGCCGGCGGGAGAGATGTGATCGGTGGTCACCGAGTCGCCCAATGTCGCCAGGACGCGAGCACCGATGACGTCACTGACTTCAGTGATCTGCATCGTCAGACCCTCAAAGTACGGCGGCAGTTTTACGTAACTCGATGCGTCGTCCCAGTCGTAGGTCACGGCGTTGGTCGTGGGAACCTCTTGCCAGCGTTCGTCGCCGCTGTACGCACTGGCGTAGCGCTCACTAAACATCTGCGGAGTGAGCGATGCGCGTACCGCTGCGGCAACGTCGGCGTCGCTCGGCCACAGATCGCGCAGGTACACGTCGTGACCGTCGCTACCCGTGCCGAGCGGTTCATTCGTGAGGTCAATATTGATGGTGCCGGCCAGAGCGAAGGCAACAACCAGCGGCGGACTCGCCAAGTAGTTCTGTTTGACGTCGGGGTGGATGCGACCTTCGAAGTTTCGATTTCCCGAGAGCACCGACACGACCGAAAGATCGTGCTCATTAACGGCGTCAGAGACGCCGTCCAGTAACGGACCGGAGTTACCAATGCACGTGGTGCAGCCGTAACCGGCCAGATTGAATCCCAGGGCATTGAGACTCTCGGTGAGACCTGCTCGATCGAGGTAGTCCGTGACGACCCGGCTGCCCGGAGCGAGTGAGGTCTTGACCCAATCTTTGGTTGTGAGCCCCTGCTGCACCGCTCGCTTTGCGACGAGTCCCGCGGCCACCATGACGGCGGGATTGGAGGTATTAGTGCACGACGTAATGGCGGCCACCACGACGTCTCCGTCACGCAACACGTTCGCCGAGTCAATGCCCCGGACCGACTTGGGCTCACGTTCGAGCGCCGCAAGAAAAACTGAACGGGTGGAACCCAGCGACACACGATCTTGAGGACGCCGAGGTCCCGCGAGACTGGGCTCGACTGTTTCTAGATCAAGTTCGACCACCTCGGAGTAGACCGCTTCGCTGGCCCCGACGTGGTGCCACAATCCTTGAGCTTCGGCGTACGCCTTGACCAGCGCAAGTTTTTCGGGTGAGCGTCCACTGAACGCCAAGTAGTCGAGCGTTACCTGATCGATAGGAAAGATGGCACAGGTTGCTCCGTACTCGGGCGCCATGTTTCCAATGGTTGCTCGCGTTTCGAGCGACAGTGATCCCACACCGGGACCAAACGCTTCAACAAATTTTCCGACAACACCTTGTTGTCGCAGTAACTCCGTGATGGTGAGAACCACGTCGGTGGCCGTAACTCCCTCTTTGGTGTCACCAACGAGGCGCAGTCCTACAACGGGAGGAATCAGCATGCTGGTGGGCTGGCCGAGCATGGCGGCTTCTGCTTCAATGCCGCCGACGCCCCAGCCCAATACTCCGAGCCCGTTGACCATCGTGGTGTGCGAATCGGTGCCGACCACGGTGTCGAGGTACGCAACGCCTTCGTGTTCGAACACCACTCGTGACAGGTGCTCCAGATTCACTTGGTGACAGATTCCCATCCCCGGCGGAACAACTCGAAACTCCTTAAAGCTCGACTGCGCCCACTTCAAAAAGGTGTAGCGCTCGACGTTTCGCTCGTACTCAATGTCGACGTTTTCTTCAAAGCTCGCGGGGGTGCCCGAGAACTCAACAATCACCGAGTGATCAATCACGAGTTCAACGGGAACGAGGGGATTGATTTTCGCTGGGTCGCCGCCGAGAGAGATGATGGCGTCTCGCATCGCGGCCAGGTCCACAACTGCGGGCACCCCCGTCAAGTCCTGCATGAGAACACGCTCGGGGGTAAAGGCAATCTCGCGGGCGTCATCGCCCGCCGCTTCACCGTGGCGCGTGGGGGTCTGCGCCCACTTCGCCAACGCCTCAATGTCGCTCGAGCGCACTTTGACGCCGTCTTCGTGCCGTAGGAGATTTTCTAAGAGAACCTTGATGGAGTACGGCAACCGGTCAATTCCGAATTGCGAAAGCGAGTCGGCGCGCAAGGAGAAGTAACTGAGCGATTTGGTGCCCACCTCCAAGGTTTGACGCGTCTGGAAACTGTCGAGGGAGGCTGAACTCATACCCCTATTCTGCCGTTTAGCGAGTCGCGACGAAACGCTTGAGTACCTCGAGCGCCACGCGGCACACAAAATGAGAGACTTGTCAGCGTGACTTCGACGTACCACGCACTTTTGGCGCGAGTGCAGCCGGCATTTGACGCGTTGCTAGCGGGCGCTGATCCGGTCCTTCGTCCGTCAGAGCGCAGTGACTACCAGTTAAACGGCGTCATGGCTCTCGCCAAATCCCTCGGCCGATCCCCACGTGATGTGGCCGATCAGCTGCTAAGCGACATTCAACTTGACGGCATCGCGACCCTTGAAGTGGCGGGACCGGGTTTTATCAATGTGACCCTGACAACCGAATTTATTCAGAGCCACCTACTCAGCACACTTGATGATCCCCGCTTGGGTGTCGAGAGCCGACCGACCCAAACAGTGGTCATTGACTACTCCGCTCCGAACGTGGCCAAAGAGATGCACGTCGGACACCTGCGCTCCACGGTCATTGGTGACGCTCTTCGACGGATGAATGAGTTCGCCGGATTTCGCGTCATTGCGCGCAATCACGTAGGCGACTGGGGAACTCCGTTCGGCATGTTGATCGAACACCTCATTGACCTCGGTGAAGCGCAAGCGGTGGCGTCACTGTCCATTGGTGATCTCAATACCTTCTACCGCTCCGCGCGCACGAAATTTGAAGCGGACGATGAGTTCAAGGATCGAAGTCGTC
Organism: Actinomycetes bacterium; assembly: GCA_025352305.1. Lineage (GTDB taxonomy): Bacteria > Actinomycetota > Acidimicrobiia > Acidimicrobiales > RAAP-2 > RAAP-2. The sequence continues at coordinate 9,969 of JANXTQ010000118.1, read as the reverse complement.
AACGCGTTGTGTCCCTGCAGGCCGGGGAACTCGAAACGTTGCGACTCTGGGAGATACTTGTTAACCAGAGCGTTGCCTACTTCGACGAGGTCTACGCAAAACTGAACGTCGAATTAACCGCTGAGGAGATTTTCGGCGAATCGTTTTACAACGACCAACTCGACTCCGTAGTGAGCGACCTGGACTCCGCGGGACTGATTGAAGACAGCGACGGAGCACTGTGCGTGTTTCCCCCCGGCTTTACCAATCGTGACGGTGAGCCCCTGCCGCTCATTATTCGCAAACGTGACGAGGGCTACGGCTATGCGGCCACGGATTTGGCAGCGTTGCGCGACCGCGTGGACCTACTTGGTGCAGACGAGATTCTTTACGTGGTCGGTGCTCCTCAGGCCCAACACTTATCAATGGTTTTTGCGACGGCTCGCCTCGCCGGTTGGCTGCCCGAACGGGTGACGTGTGAACACGTGGCCTTTGGCAACGTGCTGGATCGCAGCCGAAAGATGTTTAAGTCGCGCGAGGGTGAGAGCGTCAAACTGGTGTCGCTCATTGACTCCGCCGTCGAACGCGCCGAACACGCATTGAGCGAACGCGACAGTTCAATCAGCGGCGACGATCGTCGAACCCTGGCTCTGCAGATCGCGCGCGCCGCCATTAAGTACTCCGACCTTTCAACGGAACGTCAGCGCGACTACGTCTTTGACCTCGAACGCATGATCGCCTTCGAAGGTGACACGGGGCCGTACCTGGCCTACGCTCACGCACGGATCCGCTCGATTTTTCGACGCCTCGACGCACCGTGGGAACCTTCGGTTAACGGTTTTTCTCTCCTCACCGAGCCGGAGCGATCTCTCGCTCTCGGACTTCTCTCGCTGCCCGAAGCGTTTGAGTCGGCCCTGCAACTTCGAGCACCCCACAAGCTCTGTACGTACCTCTTCGATCTTGCACAACGCTTTACGGCGTTCTACGAAGCGTGCCCGGTTCTTAAGGCTCCGGAGCCACTGCGCGAAGAACGATTGGCGCTCTGTGAACTCACGGCGAAAACGTTGGCTTTGGGGCTCGATCTGCTCGGTATCGAGGCGCCCCAACAGATGTAAGTTCGTTTGGGCGACCGCGGACGCGCTCAGTAGAGTGGTCCACGAGCGAGACACTCGCCCGAATGATCGAAGGGGGAACCATGAAGGTACGCGCCGCCATTGCCACTGGACTCAACGAGCCGTGGTTGAGCACTGATATTGAAATTGACGAGCCGCACGCCCACGAGGTGAAGGTCAAGATGGCCTTTGCGGGAATGTGCCACTCTGACGAGCACAGCCGAGTGGGCGACATGAATCCCTCAAAAGAGGTGCTCAATTTCATGGGCGTGGATTCAATGTATCCCTTCGTCGGAGGCCACGAGGGTTCGGGCATTGTGGAATCAGTCGGCGCCGACGTGGTCGGACTGGCGCCCGGCGATCACGTCACCGTGTCGTTCATTCCGAGTTGTGGTGTGTGCGAATATTGCGTTTCGGGACGCGCCTACATCTGCAACATGGGAGCGGGAACTTTGGCGGGTCCCATGATGTCGGATCAGACCTGGCGTCACCACTGGGAAGGTCACAACCTCGGTCGTTACGCCCAACTAGGAACCTTCTCTGAGTACATTGTTGTTCACGAAGCGTCGCTCATCAAGATCGACACGTGGTACGACCTTCGAGCCGCTGCACTTATTTCCTGTGGAATTTCCACGGGATTCGGTTCGGCCGCGGCGCGCGGTGGCGTTAAGCCTGGTGACGTAGTCGCCGTTGTTGGATGTGGTGGCGTAGGCTCGGGAGCTCTCCAAGGCGCCAAGCACGCGGGTGCTCGTGCCGTTATCGCCATTGACCCCGATCAGTCCAAGGTTGATCGTGCACTTAAGCACGGTGCCACGCACGGCGCGACCAGCGTCATGGAGGCTGCCTTTGGATTCTTGCCGGATCTCACCATGGGACAGAACTGTGACGTCGTCATTTTGACACCGGGTCGCCTGACCGGGGACCTCGTAGAAGAGGCCCGAGGCATTTTGCGCAAGGGTGGCACCATGGTCGCGACGGCGATTGCGCCGTTTCAACAGACGAGCATTGATCTCAATCTCGCCATGTTCACGCTTTATAACCAGCAACTGCTCGGAACAGTCTTTGGCTCGGTGCCTCCGCGCATCCAGATTCCGAAGTTGCTGCGTCTGCACCACGAAGGCATGCTCGAGATTGACGACCTGATTACTCAGGAGTACTCCATTGAGGCAGTGGATCAGGGTTACCGCGACCTCAACGACGGTAAGAACATCCGAGGCGTCGTTCGTTTCGAGTAGTTGATTTCAGATAACCCCGTCGAGCTACTCGCTCGGCGGGGTTATCTGCTTTTTAGACCCGATGAGTGCTCGAATCCCGTCGCTCGCGCCCGTCACACGTGGGCGCACCGCAGCAGCAGAACGCGTTGCGAGCGCGCCTCGCCACAGACCAATGGAGTACGCCGCGTCGTCCGCGACAGAAAACGCCACGTCGCTGATTCGAAACTGAGGATGTCGCTTCCATCGCGCCGCCGTTCCAATTACGAGAACGCCGAGGGCCTTTCGTCGAGCCTTGGGATGAACCGCGACCAGCACCAGCGCCGGTAGGTAACTTCGGACGAGAGATCGAGCCAGCGGAGCACCGGACTTTGCAATGCCGCCGAGAACGACTCGAGTAGCGACCAGATCGCGATTTTCAACGGACGACGGAAGTTGGTTGCGCAGCCGTTGGCGCGCGAGCGACGTGAGCGCAAAGGCGGCTCGTGGTTGAAAAGCCGAGAGCGCGACCCACGCCGCCATGACGGTGGCGTCGATGCGAACGGGATCAAGACGTCCCGGATGTCGAATAGCCAACTCGCTGGCGGAGCGTCCGTAACTTTCGCGTTGGGCCCACCAGGCTCGCCACGTGGCTCGCGCCGAGTGAGTAACGAGCAAGCTGGCGTCGTAGCGAACGAGCCACCCCGCGTCGTGCAGACGCCAAACAAAGTCCACGTCCTCACCGACCGAAAGTGTCGGATCAAATCCATCACCGAAGGCGGAGCGACGAACCATGAGTGCGGCGCTCGGCACGTACGAGACGCGCGCGCCCGGTACCACGAGTGATGTTGTTGATCCGAGGTCCAAGGGGCTGTGGTTCACTTCAAAGCGGTCCCGTGCGCGAGGGCCGCTGGTCCCGCGAATACGCGGAGCGACGGCGCCGACCAGAGGGTCACTGAAGTGAGCGAGAAGTTCGCGAGCCACCCCATGAGCGCTCGCAACGCAGACGTCGGCGTCAATAAACCAGATGAATGGACGCCACGTCGCCAGTACTCCCTCGTTGCGAGCTACCCCCGGTCCCGCGCTGAGCGCTCGGCGAATCAGTCGCGCGCCGTGACGCTTAGTTATTTCGGTGAGTGCATCGGGTTCGAGCGAGCCGTCGTCAACCACCGTGACGTTAAAGCCGTCAAGACTGTCCAATAGCTGCTCGAGTTCGACGTGAGCGTCTTTGATCGGAATAACGACATCGAGTTCGTCGAGCGCCACGGTGACATCGAACTGGGGGTGAAGTAATCCCTGTTGAATCAGTGTTCGAGCGAATGTTCCCTGGCCTACGCCGACAACGCCGCCGCCTCGCCACTGCTGAGCGGTGGACGCTGACGCTCCGGGAAGTCGCATCAGTCGCCAAGGCGATCCGCCTGAAACAATCTCTCGATCCACAAAAACCGCACCGTCATCAAGACGCACCCGTGTACCGGTCGGTATGGGCGAGTGCTGGGGCGTCGGCGCAACGGGGTAGCGAGCCACGTGGCCAGTCTGGCACGGAGGGTGATTGTCATGTCCCTCGCCGTCGGGCAGAATGAAGGGGTCCTAGGAGGCCCCGTGAGTGAATCAGTCGAACTGCCCGAAGTAGAAGGTGAACCGGACGAGATCCAGAGTTCGCAGTTGCTCGTTGAAGAGGTGTCGATCGACGGACTGTGTGGGGTGTACTAAGTCGTGAGCACGGTGCCGACGCAGTTTGACGCCTCGGCACCCTGGCAACTTGATGCCCAGGTCTCCCTGCGCGACGAAGAGTTTGGCGCGCTGGCTTACCATCACGGAAATAGGCGACTGGTTTTTCTTAAATCGCGAACTCTCGTCGACCTCGTTCGTGGGCTCGAGAAGTACGAATCAGCCACCGCGGCGCTCGAGCATTTTTCGCCAGCCCGCGAACTCCATCAGTACGAATCCGCGCTCGCATCACTGGCGCGTTCAGAGGTATTAAGTGAGCGTTGAGTTAAAACTGCGAGACCGTTTTGAACGCGGATTGGCGGCCCCCATCTGCTTGACGTGGGAGTTGACCTACGCGTGCAATCTGGCGTGCACTCACTGCCTGTCATCGTCAGGGCGGCGTGATCCTCGCGAACTGACGACCGATGAAGCAGTAACCCTTATTGATGAGATCGCTGCGATGCAGATTTTTTACATCAATATCGGTGGTGGTGAGCCGATGATGCGATCCGATTTTTTCACTTTGGTCGATTACGCAGTGAACAAGCACGTCGGCGTCAAGTTCTCCACTAACGGCACGCGAATTGACGCACTCGCGGCGCGACGCTTGGCGGCGAGCGACTACTTAGATATTCAGGTTTCCATTGACGGCGTCGACGCGGCAACAAATGACGTCGTGCGTGGCAAGGGAAGTTATGCGTCAGCGCGGCGAGCCATGGACCATTTGCGCGACGCCAATTTTGGTCCGTTCAAAATCTCGGTCGTCATGACGAGGGACAACGTGGGTCAGCTCGATGATTTTGAATCGTTGGCGAGCGACTACGGAGCGCAACTTCGTCTCACGCGACTGAGACCGTCGGGCCGTGGAGTAGACGTATGGGACCAACTGCATCCGACACGGCAGCAGAACCGTGATCTGTATCAGTGGTTACTCGCGCGACCCCACATACTCACGGGTGATTCGTTCTTTCATCTATCGGCCCTCGGTGACCCTCTCGAGGGTCTCAATCTGTGTGGCGCCGGTCGTGTCGTCTGTCTCATTGATCCCGTCGGCAATGTTTACGCCTGTCCGTTCGTCATACATGACGAGTTTCTTGCGGGCAACGTCCGCGACGCGGGCTTCGCGGCCGTGTGGCGCGACAGTGAACTATTTCGTAGTTTGCGTGAACCAGGTAGTGCGGGTGCGTGCGCGTCGTGTGGGAGTTTCGACGCTTGTCGCGGCGGATGCATGGCCGCAAAATTCTTTACGGGACTAGAACTCACCGACCCCGATCCTGAATGTGTCTTTGGTCACGGTGAGACGGCCCTCGAAGTTAAACGTCTCAGCATTCGCCCCACGTCATCTCCCGATCACTCACGGCGAACTCCGGTATTTCTCGGTTCAAAGTAAGTGCTCGTTTCTGACACAGTCGACGAGCCGAGCACATCACTGCTCACGCGCAGCTCGCTCGAACAGTCACGACGGCCGCGGGGCTGTCTGCTCATTCCGGTTGGTTCATTTGAACAGCACGGGCCGCACCTGCCGCTAGCCACCGACACGATCATCGCCACAACGATCTGCGCGGACGTCCTAAAAGTGCGCGCGGTGGACGTCGCACCGGCGGTGGCGTATTCGGCCAGCGGCGAACACGAGGGCTTCGCGGGGCTGTTGTCGATTGGTACGGAGGTAACGATTTCGTTGCTTAGAGAACTCATTCGAAGTTCTCGCGAGAGTTGGTCGTCGGTGATCATCGTGAGCGGTCATGGCGGAAACGTCGAAGCACTCGAGGCGGTGAAGGCATCCGCACAGTACGAAGGCGACGCCGTGGCGTACTGGTTAGCGCGTGAGCACGACGGTGACGCACACGCTGGTGCCACGGAGTCGTCGGTGATGCTGAGCATTGACGAAAACTTGGTCAGACTCGATCTGATTGATCCCACTGAAGCGTCAATGGAACTCGGGACCGATTGGATGAAGGTGGCCCGAACTAGCGGCGTACGCGCGGTGAGCGCGTCGGGAGTGCTCGGAAATCCGCTCGCAGCGAATGTCGAATACGGATGGGAACTTCGTCGGCGTTGGTGTGCTGAAGTAGTGACGTTGATCGATGAAGTCGAGGAGAAAAAGTGAACCGAGTCGCCATAGTCACCGGAGCCGCCCGCGGCATCGGAGCAGCCACTGTGGACGCTCTCGTCAATGACGGATTCCGCGTGGTTGCGGTGGATCGTTGTCGGGATCTCACCGACATCGCTTACCCCATGGCGACGCCGGCAGAGTTAGACGCCGTCGTTGCGCGCCACGGTGACGCCGTGCTCGGACTCGTGGGAGACGTGCGTTCCGCCGCGGATATGAGCCTCGCGGTGGAAACGGCGTCTCGGCATTTTGGCCGCCTCGATGCCGTTGTCGCGTGCGCGGGAGTGATCGCTGGAGGTGTGCCTCTGTGGGAGATGACGGACGAGTCGTGGGACGCGGTGTGGTCGGTCAACGTACTGGGGACCCGCCGGCTCATTGAGGCGGCCGTTCCCATAATGCTGCAAAACACCGATCGAAGTCACGGACGGGTCGTGGCGGTCGCTTCGGCGGCCGGACAGATGGGTCTGCGTCACCTAGCGGCGTATTCGGCAGCCAAACACGCCGTGATCGGAATGATTCGTGGCGTGTCAATGGATTTGGCCGAGACGGGGATCACGGCCAACGCGGTCTGTCCCGGATCAACGCGAACGCCGATTCTCGACGCGTCAGCGAAGATATATGGACTGCAGAGCGTCGAGGCCTTCGCCGAACAGATGCCCATTGGGCGGCTATTGGAGCCCAGCGAGCCCGCCGCCATGATTGCGTGGCTCTGTTCACCGGCCAGTTCCGCAGCAACGGGCGGGGTTTTTGCCGTGGACGGCGGAATGACGGTTAATTGACCGTTGACAAAATTGACGGTGCGTTAAGTCGATGGGGAGGGCTCAGCGACCACACTATGTGGCCATCGCGTTCGCGTCAGGCAACGAAAGGCTCGAGCGGTGAACTGTGATTAGGGTCTGCGTCACTGATGCTCGTGCAACTGCGGATCAATTAATGGGGCCCGAGGCGTGATGGCTCACCGCGCCGCTTACTACGAGCGCATCAATGCCGTCGTGGCCGTGACGACTGAACTGATTGGCAGCGAGGGAGTTCGCAACGTCACGTTGGCGCACATTGCAAAGCAAACGGGCATCACTCGTCAGTGGCTGCATCAACTGTTCCCTGACCTTCACGCCATCTATGCGCTTATCTACGAACGGATGCTGACTGACTATCTCAGAATCGATCAACCGTTACCGGTCGATCGCGGCGAGCGAATTGAATTTCAATGCGCCCAGGTTCCCCATTGGCTCGACATGCCGGTTGCTTACGCACTGCTGGGTACTTACATTTTGAATGGCAGCACGCGTAATTCGTCACAGGGTTCCGCACTTCGCGATCAAATGATCGCCGACGTGAATCGAGGCTGGGCATCGCAGATAACCGATCAAGGATACGATCCGGCCAATGTTTCTGCTGGAATATTGATCCTGCTTAACGCGCTGTTCGGATTGGTCATCGCGGTTCATGACGGCATAACCCAGCGAAAATCTGCGGAGACACGTTTACTCGGCCTGATTCGCTCGATGGGTCAGATCCCTCTGTAAAGCTCGATCTCGCTTTTCAGCAAGCGAGATCGATCGACGCAGCCAACTGTTCGTCGAAAAAATTCGACCACGCGCTGTTGGCGGTGCGAACTCCACGCAAGAGATCGCCCTCGGTTGACTCCATGGTGTTAATGCCATCGAATAACCAACGTGAGTGCAGCGTGTCGCGGCCCACCGCCAAGTCCCAGTATCCAGTAGCGGGAGAACTCTGCCCGAAGCAGTGACGCACACCAATTCCCACGGCTCGAGCGAGACACGGCGATTGATATTCGTGCGCGAGCAGCGCTGCCGCAGCGGCGGCCTCGCTTGACTCAAATATTGCGTCGTACGTCGCGAGCAGATTCATCATGCCCATGGAGATGTCGTCGAGACCGACACCGATCGTGCTGGCACACTCGTCATAGATCTCGAGGCGTGTCGGATCGAGGAGCTCCGCCTCTAGATTTTGCGCGACGTAGTCACGAGCCGGTCCTCCGGGAAGACGATCAACCAGGTCCGCCAGCATCCAGGGGATCTTGGCCACGAAGTAGCGATACTGGCCCACGTATCGACGGATGTCATCGGGAGTGACGTCGCCCTGTTCCATTGACTGCAACCAGTAGTGCTCGCGCAGGCGACCCGATCGGATCTCTCGTTCGACGAGGCCACGCACCGTAGAGTCCCCGTGAACCTTTAGGTGAATTGTTGTAGTCATGTCTTGAGAGTATCCACTGCAAACGGGCCCCATCATTGACAAGTTGTCATGGAACCTTGTGATTTGTTTTGACTTGAACCGTAGAAGTTCTGGCTCCGAGAGATTTCGATGGTGAGGTGACGGCCAAAACCGTCATTTTTGCAATGATTATCGGGCTTTTGGTGCCGCACCCAGTTGGAGCAACTCCCCGAATCGGACCTCGCTTGAGGTCTCTCCTACGAATATGGACGGTGTGTCAACTTAGCGTGCTACCTCGCTGACGAGTCCGGCGCACGCTGCTTTTGGGGTTACAACTCCTTGTTTACAGTCCGTAAAGATACGTAATCATTCAACAACATCTTGTAGTAATGACTGCTTACAACCCTGACAGTTTGTCAATAACAATATTTGGTGAAATGAATAGTTCCCTATATAAGAGCACCGACCTCCGTCGCTGGGAGTGCAGAACGCGCCGTAGATCATGTCTGACACCCTGTAAATGTATAGAGAAACCCACGTCAGAACAACATCGTTGGGATTGTCAAGTTGTCAATTGACTCTGCTCTTGCTTTGCTTAATACTTGCATTTGTTGTTCACGCATGTGACGTAATTGTTCGGAATCATCGAGCACATGAGTATTGACTCGAGTGGGAAGGAGGGACAGTGAGCTATATCGGATCAGTTGGAGACACCCGGCACCCGAGAGCGCTCACGCCCCTTCGTAACGTACGACGCCAGTTCAAAGTCCTCCTCGTCGTGACCGTTGCTGGTGGCGCCGCCACGTTGCAACTAGCGCCGGCCGTCGGCGCACAGCCGTCGAGTTCTGCATCATCTATTTCGCGCGTTGCGCTCATTAACGCTGAGTCGCGCCCTCCACGCTTCATCGTGAGCGCAACGCCTCCTTCGCGGTTAGTTCCGCTGCCTAGTTCGACGACCACCACTGTGGCGTCGCACTTCGTTTCCGTTACGAATCCTGCGGTCGCGTTGAATGCACCCACGGGCGTCACGCGAGCATTTACAAACGTTGCACCATCAATGTCCTGGGTCAACAACTCTCTGTGGTCGGGTTACCTGTCGGTGGCCCCTCACTTCTCGGGCGTATCGGGCGACTGGACCGTACCCGCGGTGACGTGCAACTCCCCGCTGGGAGCGTGGGCATCACAGTGGATCGGCATTGGTGGCTATCACGATCCCCGCCTAATCCAGGTCGGCACGGATACTGACTGTTTGTCCGGGCAGGCAACGTACTACTCCTGGTACGAATATCACAGCGTGGCCGGTGACGCGGTGGGCTTTAAGGAAACTATTCCATCGCCCACTCTCTATCCGCTGCACGCGGGCGATCACATGCACGCCTCCATCACGCTCGGCAAAAGTCGCGTCGTCGTCCTGACCAATTACACGCAGCATTGGAGTTACCGCACGCCGATTGTTCCAACGATCAACTTTGGTGCCGCCGGCACGGTCGAGTGGGTGACGGAAGATGAGCCAGGAGCCGATGGCGTGAGTCAAGGACTTCTTCCAAATTTTGGAAGCGTCCACTTTGAACAGGCCATTGCCACCGTTCCCGGTCGGAGCGCGACGCTGGTTCACTATCGACGAATTGGAATCAATCTGGTCTTTCACGGCGAGCAACTCGCCGTGACCAGTTCGTTGGGCTCGAACGGT
>JANXTQ010000070.1 GCA_025352305.1 Actinomycetes bacterium | reverse complement strand
CTTGACCAAAACAGAGAACCGTCTCTGGTTGAAAATGTTCCATCGCTTCGAACAGCACGGTTGTGCAGCGTTCGAAGGAAACGGGGAGCGTGACCAATTGCACAGTGGAACGATCAAGCAGAGCCGTAACGGCGTTGAGTACTTCGAACGAGGAGTTGATCTCGTCTGAACCAAAGGGCGCAAAAGCGCTCAGCAGAATCACCGAGCGCTCTTCAAAGTGGCGGCGTGCCCTGCTCTTCGGCGATCAAGTGCGCGTCCACGATTGCGAGCTCATTGACGTGAAAGATGCGATTAAAGACGTACAACTTCATGAGCCAAAAGATGGCAAAACTCAAAACGTTGGTACCCGACAACAGAACCGTCGCAAAGATGTGATGCCCGTGGTGTTTTGCGTCCCAGTGATGTGAGTGAATGAAGGCGCCAACCAGGTTCGCCCCGATTAACGAAAAGGAGATTCCGAGCAGCGACATTGACCAAAACGGGATGATCTCGGATCGAAAATGACTCTTACCGCGCTTGCCCCAGGTCCAGGAGCGATTTAACCAGTACGACGGTACGGTCGCAACCACGTTGCCAAAGAGAGTGGCGTAGATCTCACTCGGAATGATTCGAAAGCCGTAAACAATGTTCAAGACGAGGAAGGAAACAGCGGTAGATATTCCCGACACCGAGGTGAACCTCAAAATTTTGCGGCCCTGGTGGGTGTGCGCCCACGCCCAGATGCTCGTCCACGGCGCTTTCACTGAAGACACCCTAGTTTGCCGCGAAACTAATAATGGAGGCCGAGCGAATTACGTTGCGCCACGTTGCCAAACCACGTCGCGGACGGCTTGACGGTGCGCTCAAAGGTCGTGCGATCGACCGAAACGATGCCGAACTTCTGAGAGTATCCGAGCACCCATTCAAAGTTGTCGAGCAGACTCCACTGGCAGTAGCCCCGCACGTCGATGCCGTCGCTGATTGTTCGGTGCAGTCCGCGCAGGGCCTCATCGATGTAGTCAATTCGCCGCGGGTCATTCGTTGTTGCAATGCCGTTCTCGGTCACGATGAGAGGAACGCGAGCAATATCCGCGGCGCGACGAACCGTTGACTCCACGCACTGGGGCCAGTAGAGATAACCCATGTCCGTCAGTTCGGAGCCGGCCGGCGGAGGAACCTGTCCCGTGGCACTAATCACGGTCTTGGAGTAACACTGCACTCCAAGAAAGTCGTCACCGCGCACTCCTTCGAGGTAGAGATCCTCCATGGCGCGCACCCACGACGCCGTGCGGTCTTCGCCGCCGGGTGCGGCTTCGTACTCAGTCATGGACAAGGTGAGTCCGACGGGGAACTCGCCCGGTCCCGCCTTCAGCGCATCACGCATGGCGCCGTGACAGCGACGCATTGTTTCGTTCACCGCTTCAAAGCGGGACCAACCACGCTGCTTGGGTGGAAAGACTCCGAAGAGATAGCCCATGAGCGCCACGATGTTGGGTTCATTGATCGTGCAGGCAATTCCAATTCCGTCACCGAGCGCCGCACCAACTTTTTCGGCGTAGCGCGAAAACCAGTTAACAATCTCGGGCGCCTCAAATCCTCCCGCGTCCGCCACCCACTGCGGCAACGTGAAGTGGTGCAGCGTCACAATGGGCACAATGGCGCGCTCGTGACATCCCTCGATGACGCGCCGATAGTGATCCAGGGCCGCGACCGAGAATTCGCCGTTCGCTGGTTCAATCCGGGCCCACTCCACCGAAAAACGAAAGCTGTTCAGTCCCAGCCCGGCGACTATGTCGAGATCCTGCGCCCACAGATGCCAACTGTCGCAGGCGTCGCCCGACGAATCACGACATCCGCTGTCGGCCGTGTGCTCAAAACGCCACCAGTCCGAGTTGGTGTTAGATCCCTCAATTTGGTGCGCGGCCGTCGCCGTGCCCCAGAGAAATCCGGTGGGAAAGCTCAACTCGCCGAGGGTAGTCACAGCCACAAAACTTAGACGCGCGAACGAGACGCTCGCGTGAGTCGTCGCCGTGCACCACAATAGGGAGGTGTCTGCAGCCCTCGACTTTCTCGTTCAACTCCTCGATCTCGAAACGATTGAGGAAAATATGTATCGCGGAATCCAGCCCGACGAAGAACGCCAGCGCGTCTTTGGGGGCCAAGTCGCGGCCCAAGCGCTCATGGCCGCAGGTCGAACGGTGGACCAAGGAAACGTGCACTCACTGCACTCGTACTTCCTGCGCGCCGGGGATCCAAAGATTCCCATCCTTTACGAAGTGGATCGAATCCGCGATGGCAAGAGCTTCACGACTCGACGCGTGGTGGCCATCCAACACGGCCGAGCGATCTACAACATGGAAGCCAGTTTTCACGTCAGCGAAGAAAGTTTCGATCACCAGTTCACGATGCCGGTCGTGCCCGATCCCGAGACGTTGCCCAACCTCAAAGAGCGCGTCGAGACCATGGGTGGCAATGTCGACGAGTGGTTTAAGCGACCGCACCCCATTGATCAACGATTTATTGGCGAGCCGCCGTGGAGCGCGAAGCACTCCAAGCAGCCTTATCAGCAGGTGTGGATTAAAGCCGACGGCACGCTTGCGGACAGCCAACTGCTGCACTCGTGCGTCGCGACGTACGCCAGTGACATGAGTCTCTTTGACGCGATCTTGGGTCCCCACAGCGTCAACTGGGACGACGGGCACTTCATGGGCGCGAGTTTGGACCACTGCATGTGGTTTCACCGCGACTTTCGCGTCGACGACTGGTTGCTCTACGACATGGACTCGCCCGCCGCTCACGGCGCGCGTGGACTCGCGCGAGGCTTTCTCTATGACCGCAGTGGACGTTTGTGCGTCTCACTCGTTCAAGAGGGACTTGTTCGTCGGATCTGAGTTTTAGCGAGCGTTGATGGCGACGTAGTCTCGCGCCGCAGCGCCGGTATAGAGCTGGCGCGGACGAGCAATCTTGGCGTCCTGATTCAACAGTTCGGTGTAGTGAGCAAGCCACCCCGACGTGCGCGGAATGGCGAAAAGAACAGTGAACATTTCCATAGGGAAGCCCATGGCTTGATAGATGAGCCCCGAGTAAAAATCGACGTTGGGATAGAGCCGGCGCGACTTGAAGTAGTCGTCGGCGAGGGCGACCTCTTCGAGTTTCAGCGCGACGTCAAGCAAGGGATTTTTTCCGGTCACTTCAAAAACTTGATCGGCCGTGCGCTTAATGATTGTGGCGCGAGGGTCGAAGTTTTTGTAAACACGGTGGCCAAAACCTTGCAGGACGAATTTGCCGGCCTTGACCTCTTCAATGAAGGCGGGGATGTTTTCCATCGAACCAATTTCGCCCAACATCTTGATGACCTGTTCGTTTGCGCCTCCGTGGCGCGGACCGTAGAGCGCGGCGGTTGCCGCGGCGGTTGCCGAGTAGGGGTCGGAGTGCGCACTCGCCACGGTGCGCATCGCCGTGGTTCCACAGTTCTGTTCGTGATCAGCGTGCAGGATGAACAAAATATCTAGTGCCTTAGCCAACACGGGATTGGCCTGGTAACGCGGTTCAGCGACCTTCCACATCATGGAGAGGAAGTTCTCGGTGTAACTGAGAGAGTTGTCGGGATAGACAAACGGCATTCCGACGCTAAAGCGGTGCGCGGCGGCCGCGAGGGTGGGCATCTTGGCGATCAAACGAACAATCTGCTTGTTGAGGACCTCGGGATCAAAGATCTCTTTGGCGTCGGAGTAATAAGTCGACAGGGCCGCAACCGCCGAGACCAACATTCCCATTGGATGCGCGTCGTAGTTGAAACCTTCGAGAAATCGCTTTCGAACGTTCTCGTGAATAAAGGTGTGATACGTCACTTCGCGTTCCCACGCAGCGGCTTCAACCTCATTGGGAAGTTCACCGTGAATGAGCAGGTAGGCCACTTCGAGGTAGTTGGACTTCTCTGCCAACTGCTCAATGGGATATCCGCGGTAACGAAGGATTCCCGCATCACCGTCGAGATACGTAACGGAGCTCTCAGCGGCGGCGGTGGACATGAAGGCGGGATCAAAGAACCACACGCCCGGAACTGCCTTAGAAAATTGAGTGGCCGCAACTCCCCCGTTGACGATGGGAATTTCTAGACTTTGTCCCGACCGGTTGTCGGTAACGGTGATTGATTCAGGCACAACATCTCGCAATCGGCTTCGGCTGTTTTACCCATCGTAGGCCACAGCCCCCTGGGCTCAGCCGGCTCATTTGTTCGGCGAGGACGCCACGACCACGACGTAACGTCGAACACCGACCGCGTGAGGACCAATTGGAGTTCCGGTCAGCCAAATCCTTACGCGAGCGTGTTCGTTCGCGACAAAACTCAGCGGACCGAACTGCGTCGCGTAACTGGCGTACGGACCAATCGTTGCGGCGACCTGCAATGTGTGAGCGGCCCCATTTGTCGGCGAAATCTCCACATGCAAGACGAATCGCTGATCCACGTACTGCTGGTTGTGAACTACCACGCCAATCGAGACCGACGAGGAAGGAAGCATCAGCCAACGACCGTGCACCGACGGCAACGGTGCCGGCGTTACCGATACTGCGTCGATGCTCGAGGAGCGATGAACCTGCAGCGACGGCGCCACCCCCAGCGCCGCAACCTCGCTGGCCAACGGAGCATTCGACAACGAAAAAGTGCTCGCGGGAAGGCGGTGGTGACCCGGCTGATGGCGAAACGCGAGTCGCGCCTGCGCCCATTCGGCGTCAGCGGAACGCAGTTCACGTTCGATCGAGTGCAGCGATGAGTTCGGTTGGGTCTCAACAGGAAGCTGCAGATTGGCCGCCACCCGAGCGAGCAGTGATGTCGCCGCGGCCGCTCGTTGGTTAACGACGTCAATCAACTTTTCTTGAATTCCGTTCGCCACGAACGGGTGGGCCAGTATTGCGGCGCGTTGTATTAACGAATGGCTGTCGTCAAGCAGGCTGGTCAGCTGCACGCTGAAATCGACGCGGCTCATTGTGGAGCCCGAGGACATCAGTTGGGCGACCGAGGTCCCGAAGTGACTGTCGTCGATCATGATCGTTGTGGCGAGAGCCGCGAAACTTCGGTCTAAGGCTGTTCGATTTGCGCTGGTCTGCGCCGAGATTTGATTGACATCGTGCACCAGTGTGAACGCGGCCACTGTCGCCGCCGCGGCAGCGACAATCAACATGTTTTGGCGACGACGCTTCGATCGAGGACGGGCCACGAATGAAAAACCTACTCAAGCGGGACCATCCACTCATCTACGCGGATCAGCCGCGTCGTTGTCGGCTCGGCATTAGGCACCACACGAACATCCAGATGGACGTCGCGGCCATAGTTGGAAGCGACAAAACAAACAAAATCGTTAACCCCGCACTGCTCGCGTTTGAGTCAAACAGCGACGTAACGAGCAATCCGACCAATCCAATGAAAAATGCAATAAACGACGCAATGAACAGAGCGATCTGCAACACGAGCCACCACGCGCTGAAACCCGCATCGCGGTAACGCCAAATGTCACATTTAATTATGAGCGTCAAACCAAAAATAAGTAGCAACAGCGCCAAAGGACCTCGAGCGGCTCGTGGCAGGAAAAATAAGCTCATATAAAAAATCGCTGATGCAATAAATATCTGTCCTACGGCGCACCAATAGTGAGCTCGGTTCATGAAATGTCGCCACGACCACCACGTCACCACTTCAGTCAGTACCTCTACGAATGCACTCGGATCTCGCTTGCGTTCGGAGTCTGCCCATGGCACCGAAGGCGAAAGAGGATCATGCTCATCCGGCGGATTCATCGCAGAACTATTCATACTTCACAGCGCAGTCAAGCAGGTGTATCGAGTGATCCGATTTCCAATTCCGGTGTCTCCACGAGTTGAGCGTCGAGAGTCTCAATCTCAGGGTCCGCCGGCAACAACCATCGACTTGCGTTCGGCGGGTTGGTGAATTGTGGAAGTAGCGCAACCTCTTCAACAGCTTTAGACGACTTCACGCCCTTTCGTTGCATTTCTCGAACGGTCACCAACAGGCTGCTCTCCATTGAACCCACCAACTTATTGAAGTACTGGGTGGATTGGTCAATTGATTTGCCGAGCTTCGAACTGTGCTCGAACAACGTTGCCGTGCGCTCGACCAGGCGAATTGCCAGAGTCGATATCTCTTCAATGTTCTCGGCGGCCTCGAACTGATTCCAACCAAGATAAGTAGCCCACAAAAGTCCCAGCAACGTCGTGGGACCCGCTACGAGCACACCTGATTTCATTGCCTCTTCTAACATTGTGTGATCGGCGTCAAAGGCAGCGGCGAGCAGGTGGTCACTCGGGACGAAGCAGATGACGAAGGCGGGTGAGACGACGAGAGACTCCCAGTACGAGCGCTTTTTCAGTTCGCCAATGTGCTGCTGCATTGAACGTGCGTACTCCTTCAGGGCGGCCTCACGTTCAGCAGGTACGTCGGTGGACATGGCGCGATCAAAAGCGTCGTAGGGCACCTTGGAGTCGATTGCGATCTGAGCGCCGCGGGGCAGATGAACCACCACGTCGGGTCGCTGGCGAGAGTCCCCTTGCGCCTTGATTGTTAACTGCGGATCGAAGTCAACGTACTTAGTCATGTTGGCCAACTCGAGAATGCGAACAAGCTGAATTTCCCCCCATTGGCCCCGAGCACTCGAACGTCCGAGGATGGTGTTGAGCTTGTTCGCTTCGTCAATTACTTTGCCCTGCGCTTCGAGCAACTGGGCGGCAATGTTCTGCACATTGACAAAGCCCGTCTCTCGATTCGTTTCTAGTTGTTCAACTTTCAATTTGTATTCGCGCAGTAGATCCGACAGTGGCGTTAAGCGCTCGTCCAGTTTCGCTTCGCGCTGATCGAGCACTTGGAGTTGGCCAGCCTGAAACTGCGCGACGACGCTCTCCAGTGTTTCGCCAGCGACCACC
Organism: Actinomycetes bacterium; assembly: GCA_025352305.1. Lineage (GTDB taxonomy): Bacteria > Actinomycetota > Acidimicrobiia > Acidimicrobiales > RAAP-2 > RAAP-2. The sequence goes on along the minus strand of JANXTQ010000070.1, from coordinate 4,160 downwards.
TTGAATCGATCAGAGAGTGACGCCAATGCCGCAGCGTGATGCTCACGTTCGCGTTCAATTGTCTCGGACAGATCGCTGGCCCGGGCGTCGGAGACTTGGCGAGCGGCCTGTGCTTCCGAGAGTGCGTGGCCTCGACTCTGCGTCGAACGATTCATGAGAAGCGCACATACGGCGGCGCCCAGCGCCAGTCCGATCAACAGTCCGAGCAGTAGCAATCCCACGGTGTCCTCGTTTGGTCGTCGCGTCGCTGCCCACAGTAGAGACTCGCTGTGACGCGAGCCGTTTCAGGGAGCGTTCGGGTGAAGTACTAAATATGCAGTCTCTTGGGAACTGACGTCACTGACCAAGTTTCCGAGGAAAAGTCCCACATCGTTGATGTGGTACCCCCAGTTGACGCCGATGTTGGCATTCACGAGCGGGCGAACGTCGCCGAGCGACGCGGTGGAATTAACCATTAACCATGTCGCGTTGCCCGAGTGTTCGCAGTGCGCGCTGTAGAGGTCGCGGTACTGAACCCACGCAGTGTTGACCGAAATGCTCGAGATCGTCGACACCGTGGTCGCGGGAAACTGTGACGTGACGGGCACGGAAGCACCGGCACTCGGTCCCGAAAAGTCAACGGGACTCACGCAGGCAACGGACAGACCGGTAGTAGCCGTCTGATTAGACAGTGCGCTCACTCCCTGACCCGGAATTCCAAAAAATGACGTCGGCGGAGGAGTCGTTGGAAAACTGGAGTACGCCGTCACGCAGCCAACGATTGAGCGGCTGGGCGAACAAACGGCCACGTGAGTAAACGATCCGCCGATCAACGTCGAACTTTTGACGGTGACGTTGGCGCCAATGATGAGCGCGCTGACCAGTTGGGATCGAAGCTTGGCGTGCGAGTCGAACTGTCCGCTGATGAGTCGTATCAACATCGCGGCACCCTGGGAGTGACCAATCAAAATGACCGGCCGACCGTGATTGTCACGCGCGAGATACTCCTTCCACGCCGACAGCAAACTCGCGTACGCGACATTATTCGCGAAATCTTCGTGCGCACGAAACAGTGAGCCCACCGTGCGTTGGCGATACATCGGCGCCCACACTCGACATACCGTGGAGAACGCCGATGCCTGACCAAAAGCGGTGCTTATTTCAGATTGCTGGATTTTGAGATCAGAGTTGGACCCACTCTCACTGCTCACCGTGGGATAGACGTAAAAACAGTCAAACTTCGACTTCGTGTCGTCGACGCGGTGAAGCACTGTCGCCGAACCGTTGGCGCTCACCAGCGAAACGTCCGGGTTGATCGTGCAGGGATTGGAGAGGGCGCCCGGTTTACAGAGCCACACCGTGGCGTGCGTAGCCGCCGTGGCCGAATTTGAGTACGCACACGCCGAGAGTGTCGCCGCCGCAAGCAGCACCGCGCTCGCAATAACGCTCGGGGCGCGACGTGTTAGACGAACGCTTCTCACTTTTGCAGCGTAGGCCCAATTGGGCAGCGAATTGCTCAGTAACCTCGACTAATGGCCCGACGACTTTTTGGACAGCGCGAATTGGAGGTCGTGACCGAAGCAGTTCCCGTTCTCGACGACGCTCAACGAGCTCAAGTGGTGCGACTGTTCGCGCTCGTCGGCGAAGCCATTGCTGAAGCCACGCACGCCCTGCTCGCCGGGGACCGAGAACTCGCCAAACACGTGGTTCAGCAAGACACCGAAATCGACTCGATTGTCGAAACGTTGATTGCTCACGTCGAACAGTCGTTGTTGTCCTCGCGAGTTCCGTCGGTGTCGGGCCGCGAAGAACTACTGACTCTCCTGCGCATCTTGCCCGAGATTGAACGAAACGGCGATCTCGCCGAGCACGTCGCGCGACGAGCGGCGCGCGGGCTGGGCTCAGAGATGTCACCACGCAGCCGCGGGTTGGTTGAGCGAATGGGCGAGGTAGCAGCGACCATATGGCGCGAAGCCACCGACGCCATTGTCGATGGAAATGAGGGTGCTGTTCATCAGATTGAAGAGATTGATGACGAACTCGATGATCTCCACGTGTCGCTGACCGCGGAGCTGGTGTCGGGGTCTATGCCCTTACCCGTCGCCGTTGAGGTAGCGATGATCGCTCGTTTCTATGAACGTTTCGGCGATCACTGCGTCAACCTGGCCCGCCGCCAAGTCAGTGGCAAGGCCTAACGCGCAATCCAGGCTTCAGCAATTTGGACTGCGTTGAGCGCAGCGCCCTTGCGCAAATTGTCACCCACGACAAACATCGACAACCCATTTTTTACTGACGGTGCATATCGAATTCGTCCGACGTAACTGGGATCGGTTCCCGCCGCGCCCAGAGGAGTCGGCAGATCGTGAAGCACGACGCCCGCCGCGTCGCGCAGGACCTCGCTCGCGCTCTCAGGCGACAAGGGCCGAGCGAAGGACGCCGTAATCGATAGAGCGTGCCCGGTAAAGACCGCAACTCGAACGCACGTCACCGAAACGAGCAACCCGGGGATCGCGAGAATCTTTTGGCTTTCGTTTCGAAACTTCTGTTCTTCGCTCGTTTCAAAAGAACCATCGTCAGCGAGTGAACCAGCCAGCGGAATGACGTTGTGCGCAATCGGCGCGGCGAACTGAATGGGCGTCGGTGCGCCCAACGCCTGTCCATCAAAGGCCAGAACGCGAATATTGTGCTTCATCGAGCTCTCTAACTGTGTCGCGAGTTCTTCGACTCCGTCGCGACCAGCGCCACTGACCGCCTGATACGTCGAGACGGTCAATGATTCCAGTCCGGCCTCGTGGTGAAGCGCGCTCAGCACCGGCATCGCGGTCATCGTCGTGCAGTTGGGATTAGCAATTATTCCTTTGGTAACGAACGCCAGTTGATCGGCGTTCACCTCGGGCACCACCAACGGGACGTCGGGGTCCATGCGCCACGCCGACGAGTTGTCAATAACAATCGCGCCGGCTTCGGCGAGGCGAGGTGAGATCAGGCGAGAGGAACTCGCGCCGGAACTCATGAGGGCGATCTCGATTCCAGAAAAATCAGCCGTCGACGCGTCTTCGACGGAAACGGGACGGCCGTTCCACTCGAGGGTGCTGCCGGCCGAGCGAGACGAGCCAAAGAAACGAATCTCGCTCACGGGAAAGTTTCGTTCACGCAAAATGGCGCGCATGACGGTGCCTACTTGGCCCGAAGCTCCGATAACCGCAACGCGCATGAACTCAGTCTACGAGGCAATCGAGTCGAGGCCAAAGGCGCTGTGCAGCGCAATTACCGCTTCTTCTACGCGTTCGGCGCGAACCACGCATGAGATACGAATAGAACTCGTCGAGATCATCTCAATGTTGATGCCGTGATCCGACAGCGTCTCAAACATCTTGGCGGTCACTCCCGCGTTGGACTTCATTCCGGCGCCCACCAGCGTCACGCGACCAATGCCGCCGTCGGCCGTGACCTTCAGCGCACCGAGCTCGATTCGAATGGCTTCACAGATCTCTCTCGCTGCGTCACGATCAGTTTTGGCCACGGTGAAAGAAATATCCGTCAGGCCGTTTTCCGACGTGTTCTGCACAATCATGTCCACGTTCACGCCACCAGTGGCTAACTCTCTAAACAGTCGGGCGGCGACACCCGGATGGTCCGGCACGCCTCCCACCGTGATCTTTGCCTCCGAGGTGTCATCGGTGACCGCAGTCACAACCGCTTCTTCCATAGTGGGGTCCTCCTCCACAATCCACGTTCCAGGTTCCCAGGTAAAACTCGAGCGCACGTGCAACGGCACTTGGTGGCGTCGCGCGAACTCGACCGATCGCAGCATCAAGACGCGACCGCCACTGGCAGCCATTTCCATCATCTCGTCGAAAGTCACTTTGGCCAGTCGTCGCGCTTTCGGCACGACGCGAGGATCAGCCGAAAAAACGCCGGTCACGTCGGTGTAGATCTCACAGACCTCGGCGCCGAGCGCCGCCGCGAGCGCCACCGCGGTGACGTCCGATCCACCGCGACCGAGTGTGGTGATGTCGCGGGTTTCTGACGACACTCCTTGAAAGCCCGCGACCACGGGGGTGAGACCCTGATCCAACGCTTCTTGGATGCGCGTTGGACGCATTTCGAGAATCTTGGCTCGGGTGTGATCGCTCGTCGTCAATATTCCGGCGTGCAGTCCGCAAGTTTCACCGGATCGC
>JANXTQ010000038.1 GCA_025352305.1 Actinomycetes bacterium | reverse complement strand
CTGTTTGTCAGTGACGCCGATGAAGCGGTTCGACTGACATCGACGTACCTCGATCACGAAGCAATTATTTCGGCCGCTCTCTCAGTCGGTGCCGAAGCCATTCATCCGGGCTACGGATTCTTAAGTGAGAATGCGGTTTTCGCCGCGGCCGTGGTCGCGGCCGGGTTGATTTGGGTCGGTCCGTCGCCCGAGTCCATTAGCGCCATGGGCGACAAACTGGCCGCGAAGAAACTCGCACTCGAACTCGGAGTACCGACCCTCACCTATTCCAGTGATCCCGCGGACGCGCAGTCAATTGGTTACCCCGTACTCGTAAAGGCGTCGGCCGGTGGCGGCGGCAAAGGAATGCGAATTGTCTCAGACCCCGCGGACCTAGCTGAGTCAGTGGCGGCCGCAAAGAGAGAAGCCCTGAGCGGTTTTGGCGACGACACCGTTTTCATTGAGCACTACGTTGCTTCGTCGCGCCACGTCGAGATTCAAATCTTGGGAGATACACACGGTTCGCTCATCCACTTAGGGGAACGTGAGTGTTCCATTCAACGTCGCCACCAAAAACTTATTGAAGAGTCACCGTCGACAGTTGTTGATTCTCAGATGCGCAGCGCCATGGGTGAAGCGGCCCTCACTCTGGCGCGGTCGATCGGCTACGTCTCGGCGGGAACGGTGGAGTTCCTCGTCGACGACGCTACGCGTGAGTTCTTTTTCTTAGAGGTCAACACACGCCTTCAGGTAGAACACCCCGTTACCGAAGAGGTCACCGGGATTGATTTGGTGCGCGAACAGTTGCGCATTGCCGCGGGGGAAAAGCTTTCACTCAATCAAGGCGACGTTCACTTCAACGGACACGCCATTGAAGTGCGCCTCTGTGCAGAAGATCCCATCAATGGATTTCTTCCGGCGACGGGAACGTTGCACGCATTTTCACCTGCCCGCGAACCAGAGGTTCGTTGGGAATCCGGCGTTGGACCGGGTTCCGTCGTCGGAGTGTCCTTTGATCCCCTCCTCGCCAAAGTGATCGCTCACGCGCCGACGCGCGAAGAGGCGGCGTCTCGTCTCGCTCTCGCACTCGAACGACTGCACCTCGGCGGCGTCTCCACCAACCGAGACTTTCTCGCCGCCACCCTTCGTCACGAGGCGTTTTTGGCGGGCGACACCACGACGGACTTCATTGATCGTCACCAACCAGCACTGGGGCTCGAGTTTTCGGACGAATCACGCCGTTGGCTCGCCGTCGCGGCGGTGTTGTGGTTACAAGGCCGTAGCAGGGCGCATGCCACGGTTCTGTCACGTGCACCAAGTGGCTGGCGCAACGCACGACTTCCTATCCCAGACGTCACGGTGTCGCTCGACGCTCACGACGAACTCGTGCGCTATCAATCGAATCGAGACGGCAGCTTCACCATCGACGGTGTCATCGCGCGAATCCACTCAATGAGCGACGCGGGTATTGACATTGAGTTTGATGCTCGCCGTGCTCGCGTGGCGATCACTCAACACGGCCAACGGCTCTACGTACAGACTCAACGGGGCACCGTGAGCGTCGACATCGTTGCGCGCTTTAACATTCCTGGCGCTCACGAAGTTGTCGGCGGTCTCACTGCCCCCATGCCGGGAACAATTCTGTCCGTTCGAGTCGCCGTGGGTGACCTGGTCGCCAAGGGAGACGCACTCGTGGTGATGGAAGCAATGAAAATGGAGCACCTGATCGTGGCCCCGAGTGATGGTTACGTTATTGACCTCCTCGTCGAGGTGGGCCAACAGGTCGAAAATGGTGCGGCTCTACTGGTTTTGGATGAAGCACCGAGCAGCGAAAGTGCTGGTTCGTAACGGTGGCGTCGCCGGTACGCATTGCCAACTGTTCGGGCTTTTACGGAGACCGACTGTCGGCTGCGTACGAAATGGTCAACGACGGCCCCATTGATTTTCTCACGGGAGATTGGCTCGCCGAACTAACGATGCTGATTCTTGCTCGATCCGCCGCGAAGCGACCAAGTGGGGGCTACGCCGGCAGCTTTGTTACCCAGATGGAACAGGTCCTTGGAACCTGCATGCAACGAGGGATCAAGGTCGTGGCGAACGCCGGCGGTCTGGATCCCGCCGGCTGTGCGAACGCAGTCGCTGAGGTCGCGACGAAGCTCGGCCTTAACCCTCGGATTGCTTACATCGAGGGTGACAATCTCATGGGTCGATTCGCCGAACTGGACGCTGCGGGAGAAGGTCTACGTCATTTCGAAAACGGACAGCCCTTTGGCGACACGTCAAAGCTGATCACCGCGAATGCGTATCTCGGATGTTTTGGGATTGTGGATGCTCTGTCGAGCGGAGCGGACATCGTCATCACCGGCCGCGTCACCGACGCCGCCGTGGTGTGTGGACCGGCGGCGTGGCATCACGGCTGGTCGCGAGAGAGTTTTGACGAACTCGCCGGCGCCGTTGTGGCCGGACACATCATTGAGTGCGGTGCTCAAGCAACGGGCGGTAACTACTCGTTCTTTACCGAAGTACCGGGTATGGCCAAGGTGGGTTTTCCCTTCGCGGATATCTCGGCTGACGGTTCCTGCGTCATTTCTAAGCACGAAGGAACCGGCGGCGAAGTTTCCATTGGCACCGTGACGAGCCAGTTGCTCTACGAGATATCGGGACCGCGCTACTACGGTCCCGACGTCACGGCTCGATTTGACACCATTTGCCTTGAACAGATCGACACCAATCAGGTTCGCGTCAGTGGCGTGCGCGGCGAAGCGCCGCCGAGCACCCTGAAGGTGGCCACGAACGAATTGGGTGGGTATCGCAAAGACCTCGCGGTCGCCCTCGTGGGACTCGACATTGACGCCAAGGCTGCTCTGGTGGAAGAAGCGTTCTGGCTCGCTTGTCCCTTCGAGCGCAGCGATTTTGACTCGGTAACTACTCGCGTCGTACGTACCAACAAAGTTGATCCCTCCTCTAACGAAGAAGCTCAAGCCCTGTGGCGCATCACGCTAAAGGATCACGATGAGCGAAAGGTCGGTCGCGCCGTTGCGAACGCGGTGACCGAGATTGCGCTCGCCACCATTCCTGGCTTTTACGGAGCATCGGGAACTCCCGCGGCGGGCGGAGCGTACGGTGTTTATCGCCCGGCGACGATTTCGTCACGTGTTGTTCCCCAGTGTGTTGTCGTGCTCGGAGGCGGTCGATCAGTGATTGATTCAGTGGCGCCGAGCAGTAGCGATCCGGTGAATTTCGAGCCAGTAACTGTCGCGGCCTACGACGGCGGAACAACTACCGAGGCGCCCATTGGACGAATTGTTGGGACTCGATCCGGTGACAAGGGCGGACACGCCAACCTGGGCGTGTTTGCTCGAAGTGATGATGCCTGGCGTTGGCTCAACGGTTATCTGAGCGTCGAGCGCTTACGCGAACTGTTGCCGGAAACCGCAAACTTGCGCGTGGAACGATTTCAGTTTCCGGCCATTCGATCTCTCAACTTCATGATCTACGACCTGCTCGAAGAGGGTGTCGCAGCGAGTTCGCGCCAAGACGCACAAGCAAAAAGTTTGGGCGAATGGTTGCGCAGCCGCATTGTCGATGTACCAACAGCTCTACTTAACTAAGCGGCGCGGTGACGTCAAGGAGGACCATGAGTGATCTCAACTCGTTACGCAGTGATCTGATCGAGGAACAAAACTCTCTCGATGAGGTGATGCGTTCTTTGGACTCTCACCAGTGGAGCGTCGACACGGCCAGCCCCGGCTGGAATGTGAGCGATCAGATTGCTCACCTGACCTACTTCGATGGAACCGCCGCTTTGGCGGTCACGAATCCCGATGGTTTTGCGACCGCAATGAAGGAGTTGTTCCAGGCGGCGACGACTCCCGGCATCGATGAGTTCACGCTGGGCGCCTTTCGGTCCCTGTCGATCGATGAACGGCTCGACGCGTGGCGACAAAATCGGTCCCAACTCGCTGAGGCGGCGCTCACGCTCAGCAATGATGTTCGAGTTGCCTGGTACGGGCCGTCGATGGGCGCAAAATCATTTCTGACCGCTCGCTTGATGGAAGTCTGGGCCCACGGCACCGACGTCATTGACGCAGTCGGCGCACGGCGCACCAATACGGACCGGATCGCTCACATAGTGCAGTTGGGATTCATCACTCGATCGTGGAGTTATAGCGTTCGAGGCATGAGCGTTCCCGACGTGGCCGTGCGTCTCGAGCTCACGGCTCCGTCGGGTGCCATATGGAAATACGGTCCCGATGACGCGACGGAGTCGGTCACGGGTTCAGCGGAGGATTTCTGCCTGGTCGTTACCCAACGACGAAACGTTGATGACACCAAGTTGCGCGCGAGCGAAGTGGCGCGCGACTGGTTGATCCGAGCTCAGGCATTTGCCGGCGGACCCACTGAACCGCCCGCCGCGAAGGGCGCGCCATGACTCTCGTGGACAGTGACGTACGTGGCAGCGTATGCACCATCACGTTGGCCGACGAAAAGCGCCGTAATGCTCTTTCGCGCGACCTCACTCGGGAGTTCATCGCTGCAATTGACGAAGCCGAAGCAGATACATCTGTTCGCGTGATCGTCATCACGAATCGAGGATCCGTTTTTTGCGCCGGAGCGAATCTGTCAGAACGCTCATCAAGTGAGAGTTCTGACAGCGCCAGCAACGCAATGAATCCCCTCGCACTCTTTGGGCGGTTTCGTCACTCGCCCAAACCTTTCGTTGGACGCATCGCTGGTCACTGCGTAGCGGGAGGAATGGGACTCGCCGCGGGACTCGACATTACGATTGCGCCAATCAGCGCACGTTTTGGATTCACCGAAGTGCGCGTTGGGGTCGCACCCGCGATGATCAGCGTGGTCGCACTGCCCAAAATGCGACTCGTCGATGCGCAATCATCATTTCTTCGAGGGAACAGATTTTCCGCAGTCGAAGCCGCGGCCATGGGACTGATCACCCAGGCCGTTCCCGACGAACAACTCGACGATGCGGTAAATGAAGTCGTGAACGATCTGTTGGCCGGTGGCCCAGAGGCAATTGCGGCCGCCAAGCAACTACTCGTTCGAGTCCCGTCGATGAGCGAGTCCGACGCATTCGACTACACGTCCGAACTGTCAAATCGCCTCTTTCGTAGCGACGAAGCTCGCGAGGGCATGTCGGCGTTTTTGGACAAGCGCCCGGCCGCGTGGATTCCGATCGATTAATCGCAGTGAGTTGTACCGAGCGAACGAATGAAAGTAGGCGACGGTGACTATCCACGTAGAGCGAGACGGCGACGTAACGATTGTCAGCATTGATCGCCCACAAGCACGTAACGCCGTCGACGGCGCCACCGCAATCGCTCTGAGCGAAGCTTTCGAAGCCTTTGACAGTGACGCCTCGTCGTCGGTCGCCGTGCTCACGGGGGCGAACGGAACCTTCTGCGCCGGAGCAGACTTAAAGGCCATTGGAACGGAACGCGAAAACAAAGTTCGTCCCGAAGGTCGAGGACCCATGGGACCGTCGCGCATGATCATGTCGAAACCAGTGATCGCCGCGGTCGAGGGCTTTGCGGTGGCGGGCGGACTCGAACTCGCTCTGTGGTGCGATCTACGAGTGGCGAGTCGCGAAGCGACCTTCGGTGTCTTCTGTCGCCGGTGGGGCGTTCCATTGATCGACGGCGGAACCGTGCGCCTGCCTCGCTTGATTGGCCACTCGCGAGCAATGGATCTCATCTTGACCGGTCGTGCAGTCAGTGCCGACGAGGCACTCTCCATGGGACTTATCAATCGCGTTGTGGAACCGGGCGACGCACTCAGCGCAGCGGTAGTTCTGGCTCACGAACTAGCGGCCCTGCCCCAGAACTGTTTACGTTCGGATCGAATGAGCGCATTGTCCCAGTGGTCACTGAGTGAGGTCGACGCCATGGCCAACGAATACACCCTGGGCTTCAGCGTTCTGCGTTCGGGTGAAAGCCAAGCGGGCGCTCACCGATTTCGTGACGGCGCCGGTCGACACGGATCGCCTACCGCCTAATTCGCGGTCAAACCCCTCGTTACGCTGACGCCGGCTCCGAAAATGTGACGTCGTGAGTTGACACTGTTCCGCCGGTTCGTCCGGGAGCCGAGTGATAGTGCCAGTACAAGTTGGTGTGTGCAATCACCAGGTCCGCAGTGGGTGCGCCCCACTGCGACTGATCCTCCGTGGTGTGCGCATCGCCGACCAATTGAGTGTCGTATCCGCGAACCATGGCTCCGTGCAGCGTCGAGCGAATGCACTGATCGGTCTGAGCTCCCGCGATCACGAGGCGACCGACTTTCAAATTCGCCAACACCTCTTCCAAGTTGGTCTCTTCGAAGGAGTCCCCGTAGCTCTTATGAATGAGCTCTTCCGACTCGTTAGGGGCCAACTCGGGCACAATTTGCCACGGCTCGCTGCCCCGCTCTAGGTCCTCGTCGTTGTGCTGAACCCACACCACGGGTACCGCCTCGCGTCGAGCGTGATCTACCAAATGCGCGATGTTCGCTACGACGGCGTCACGTTCATGGGCGTTTGCGACAACTCGGTTTTGAACGTCGATGACGACGACGGCGACATTGGGCCGATTAGCCAGAGTGGTCATTAATCCTCCAGGATCCCAAATCAGTAACTCCGACCAATTTAGGTCACCCATAACAGGCGCGACTACCGGGACTGCAGCGATGTGTTGAGAGGCGCTGCGCCGATGCGGATCACGGACAACTTCAGCAGCAGGGTTCTAAGGACAAACGCGACGGCCGAGAGGCTGTCTTACGTTGTTGTGCTCAATCGATTGAGCACATTTCGAGTGATCTGTTCGATCTGGGAATCGCGTTGTGCCAAACCGTGAGCCCAGTCCGTTGAACCTGAAGTAATAACGCTGGCACCCGCATCGTTGGTATAGATCCCGAGAACGGCGTGACCAAATCGGATCCGGTCGATAGCCGCTACGTCGTGCGTTCCAAATACGCGCGACGCGATGTACTCCTGTTCACTCGGCACGCCCGGCTTGGGAGTGCGTGGTGCGCTCTCGCGGGTGAAGTGTTGAGTGGGACACGTGCCCAAGATCTCGAGATTCTTTGGCGTGCCGTCCTCGCCCGTCGGATAAGGAAGCCCGTAGCGGTAGGTGAATTCGCACCCGTCACATTCGTAACCCACCACGGTCGCACCCGAACCAAGCACATCGCCGTAACCCAGTCCCGTGCCGCTAAAGATCCAGTGGTCGGCTCGGTGAACGGTGTAGCCCCCGAGACCCGCCGTGATGTTTCGTCCAATGCGGTGATATCCCCCGCGAGTGAAGGACACGCCCGTCATCTCGTTTTCTGGTCGAGCCAGGATGTGATCGGACCAGAGCGTCGTGACCTCGCGCTCTCGATTGGTCCCCATCAAGGGATCCTGTTTAAAGAATCCCTTGTAACCAACCATCACGTCGTGGTCATCACCTTCAACGCGCACCTGCCACAGAGAGGTGTTTCCCGAAAAGAATGCCGCATTTCCACCTCGCGCGATGAACGCTTCAACGGTGTCGCGCATGGCCTTGCTCCAGTACTCATCGTGGCCCACCGATAAATACAAGCTGGCGTCGTCAAGTACTTCGGGGTGCTCGGCGAGGTCGTTATTGGTACAAACGCTGACGTCGAATCCTTCTTTTTCTGCCCACTCAATGAACGGCAGTTCCCAGTCGGGCCAGCCCGCGGAACCCGCATATTCCGAAAGGTGATTGAGCGAGATGTAGCCAACGTGCGCCGCGTTTTGCGGATCCGGTGCACCCGTTCCCGTTACTCGTCGGCCTTTGCCCGGAGGCTTAAACAAATACCCCGCCGACATGGGACGTTGATAGGAGACGTGAGTCCCCCCCGTGTAGAGGTTCGGCCCTCCAAAGTCGTTGTAGGCATTCCACGTATTCGTAGCTAACGCCAGAACAATTCGCGCACCCGGTTGTGGACGAACCACAAAGAATGCGTAGTCGCGGCGAACTTTGTCTTCGACATCAATTTCGAGAATGACTTCGTAGTATCCGGATCGCCACGTGGGATCGACGTCGATTGAGACTGCGACCGGCCAATTGCAGCCCTGTGACGCGGCGTCCTGAGGAGTCGCGTGATCACCACACGCGACGTCACGTGACTCAAAGACCACTTCGCGACGCGCACCGATTCGCGCGACCTCAATGTGCACCGGACGTGAACCTGCGGAGGACACGTGAATCTTCACCTGTTCGGAATTTTTCACCGACTGGGGCCAGCAGTATCCGCTCACCGTTTCACGTGCCATGACGTGAATCTAACTACACGAATCACACCTCATCAGAAGCGTGAGACATATCGCCTCTAAATTCGGCCGCGAGTTCATTGTCGTTTTATGCCAGTTAGCTAACAACGACTGTACGATGGGTCATCGCTCCGTTGAAAGCGCCACCTCAGCACCTTTAACGCAATTCGTATCTACCGGGTATTTGTTTGCTTCGAGAGCAGCCGTTCCTTCGCCGACTCGAGATGCTCGCGTACCTCCTGCATGGGTGCAGAACATGTGTCCGCGCCTCGGTGGTGCAGTCTCATTTTCGCCTTGGCCCGTCAAATATCAATACCTGTAACGCAATCGCGCTTTCTGCAACCCTAAGTTGCACAATGGAAGTAGATGTGCAATGATGAGTTGCACTTGCGTAGAGAGCCTGCGCAAAGAGATGAGGGGTAACGACAATGGAAATGACTTCACGGGGTGCCGACGTAGCCAGCACCTCTGACTACACCTATGCAATGACCGTCACGGCTTCGATCAATACCGTGCGATCTGCACTCAGTGATGACTCCGAAATTGCTGAGTGGTGGCCCATATTTTCTCAGCACAAGCGCGTCGGTGACGAGTTCCACTTCGTCATGGGCGACATGGGGCCGCTCGTATTTTCCGTGTCCGCGAAGGCCGATGCAATGACTATTGAGTGGCACGTGTCGCAGTGCGCGGTTCTACCCGACTGGGTCGGAACAACCCCCACCTTCGAGTTTCACGAAATTGGCGACGCGGGCACTCAGGTGACTTTTCAACACGTTGGTCTCAACCCCGAAGTTGAATGCTTCGAGCAATGTTTTGTTGGTTGGAATAAATATATGCCGAGCCTGTTTGCATATCTGCAGGCATCCATTGGCGATAGTAAATAGCGCTGCGGTGACACCCTGCCTGCATAGCGGCCCAGGGTGTCACCTTTGCACTTACAGTTTCGAACGCTGTCTGAGAATCTGGAAATTCCAAAGAACTTAACCATGCGACGAGGGAGAAGTTGCTTTATGAGTAGTTACACGATTGAGCAGGACATTGAGATTGATGCACCACTGGACATTGTGTGGCAAACGGTGACTGAGCCGAGTCAAATAAGCCGTTGGTTCAGCGAACAGGTCGATTTTGATCCCGCGCCGGGCGCTCTGGGAACGCTGACGTTTCCTGAGCACGACGATGGCACGCGCATGGTCGTGGACATCACGGTCATTTCAATAGAAGCGCCACATCTGTTCTCGTTTCGCTGGATCTATCCGTCGGGTGAGGTGGCCACCGTGAATAATTCCGTGCTCGTCACCTTTTCATTGAACTCGCTGGCGCCGAATCGAACTCTGCTGAGAGTGACTGAAACCGGTCTCGAACTCCTGGAAATGTCCGACGACGAGAAAACCAGTTATGTGCAGTCGCACAGCGACGGTTGGAGAGAATGCGCAGAACGACTCACTGCGCTGTTCACCTCGCCAACGTGAGTCTCTCCGCCAATGATGATTTGTGGGAGGCAGTTACTGAGCCCACTCGACGAAAATTGTTGGATCATCTAATTTCTCGCGACTACGCCACGGCAACAACATTGGCTTCGGAAATGACTGTCAGTCGACAAGCGATTTGTAAACACCTTGCTCGCCTCGAGAGCTCAGGGCTCGTCACGAGCGAACACGTAGGTCGAGAAGTTCGCTTCTCGGTGCGCATCCAACGTATTGCTGAGGCGTCGATTGAACTCAATGTCGTTGCTCAACGCTGGAACAGTCGCCTGTTGGCAATCAAGCAACTCGCCGAACAGTCATACGCATCGCGAAAAAACGAAGATACGTG
>JANXTQ010000270.1 GCA_025352305.1 Actinomycetes bacterium | reverse complement strand
GTTGCTGAAGGTGTGGCCGCGGCTCACGGAGCCGTGGCTGACGTACACGTGGAGATTGGCTTTCCCGTAACCGTCAACGACAGCGCCTCATCGCTCTACATCCAAGAAGTTGCGCGCGAACTCGTTGGTGACAAATCTGTGTTTACGCTCGACTCGCCCATCATGGGAGCGGAGGATTTCTCCTACGTTCTCGAACAGGTGCCGGGAGCCATGGCGTTTTTAGGCACCCGCCCGCCCGGCGTGGCCGCACACGCCGTTGCACCCAATCACTCCAATCGAATGATGTTGGATGAAGACGCCATGGACGTCGGTGTCGCGCTCTACAGCGCGGTGGCGCTGGCTCGTTGCGCGAGCTGATCATCGCCACCGATTTATTGAACGTGCATCGCGTTTCGCGACTCACGCCGGTGTCGAACGATCCTTTGACAACTCGCGGTTTCGCCGTTCCGCTCCGTCGATGACCCCGCTCAACATTGCGGGAAATATGAATCGGTGAAAGGGGAGCACGGCGGCCCAGTACAGACGACCCAGAAGACCGCGCGGTCGAAACGTTGCCGATTGGGTTACCGTCGTCACGGCTCCGTTGCGCTCAACTTTCCAGGTGAGCCACGCGCTGCCGGGTAGGCGCATTTCGGCGCGCAGGCGCAACAAGTGGGGAGCTTGGATGTCTTCAATTCGCCAGAAATCGAGCGCGTCACCAATTCGCAACTGATCTTTTCGTCCGCGCCTCAGCCCCGGTCCCCCCGCCAGTTGGTCGAGAACTCCGCGGATCTGCCACAGCAACTTGCCCCGGTACCAGCCCTTAGTTCCCCCGATGGAACAGAGTTCGCTAAAGAGTTGTTCCTCGGTGAGCGGTGTCCTTTGAACTCGGACATCGCTGAAAACTGTTCCGCCGGCCCAACTGGGATCTAGTTCGTTGGGATGAAAGTAAACGAGGTCGGCGTCGGAGAAGGTCGTTGGCGTGCGGTTTTGTTGTGTTGCGTCCAGAGCGCTCGCAATGGCCTGAGCGAGACCCATTGGCACGACGGAGAGTTCGTCACACGCCGAGCGTTCACTCACGACGACTTCGTTCACTAAGGACTGCACGAGTTCTTTCGCCAATGGAACCGGGACGGGAGTCACGAGGCCAATCCAGTGCGAAGAGAGCCGTGGCGTTAGCAGAGGAACGGGCAACAACACTCGGCGGCGCAGTCCGGCCGCATCGGCGTATACGTCCATCATCTGGGCGTAGGTCACAATGTCGGCGCCGCCCACCTCCAGCACTCCCGAAATTGAGGGCGCACTCGTGACGGCGCTCACGATCAGTGACACCACATTGGCAATCGCCACCGGCTGACAGCGAGTGTTGACCCATTTGGGTGTCACCATGACCGGCAGGACGTCAACGAGGTAGCGCAACATTTCGAAGCTGGCCGAGCCGGAGCCAATAATGACCCCGGCACGAAGTTCAATAACGGGCACCGAGGTGGACGCCAAGGCTACGCCGGCGTTCTGGCGACTCGCGAGGTGTTCGCTCAACACCTCTTGCTTAGAACCGAGGCCGCCCAGGAAAACAATCCGCTGCACTCCCGCGCTCTCGGCGGCGAGGGCAAAGTTGCGCGCTTGGCTGGATTCACGCTGCACCCAATTGGGTTCGCCAATTGAATGCACCAAATAGATGGCGGTATCGACGCCCTGCATTGGCTCACTCAGGTCATCTTCCACCGATCCTCGAACGACGTCAACGTCGTTAATCCACGACGCTGCACTCAATTTGGCGGGAGTTCGAGCGAGACAGCGAACGCTGATGCCTTCGGCGAGCAGGGCGGGCACGACTCGGCCACCCACGTAGCCCGACGCACCGGTCACGAGAACACGAGTCGTTGTCACGCTTCGAGGGTAATTGTGTGCGTACCGACCGCGTCACTGTGTCCACGGCGGCTTCAGATGCGAACGACGACGGATCGTGCATTCAGGGGCGTGCGCTGCTCGTGAGGAAGTCGGTGATGGCGAAAGTGAGAGCCGCAGCAACTCGCCTCTGAAATACCTCGTTCGTCAGTAACGAGGCGTCCGTCGAATTTGCCATATTTCCGCACTCGATGAGCACCTTTGGCTCCGTGGCGAGATTCAGACCCGCGAGATCTGAACGACGCTTGAGACCGTTCACCCCGTCGTAGTTGCTGACGGGCATCAAGGTTTTGATCATTCGTTGGCGTACGTCTCGAGCGAATCGGAGCGAACTGGCAATGACGTGATTGTTCGGTCCATCGGCGACCGGTTCCAGAATTGCAAATCCCCGGCCCCAGGCAGGCGCTCCGTCGGCGTGGATGTCAATAGCCACATCGACGTGCGCGTTGTTCAGTATGTGCGCTCGACGAGTGATGCAGGGACCGACTCCGGCGTTGGAGTTGCGCGTCATAACGACGCGCGCGCCGCGCGTTATGAGGTCCGCTCGAAGATACCGAGCCACGCGAAAGTTGAACAGCGCCTCGCTGTAGCCGCTGCTGGTTGACGTACCGGTCGTATCGCAGTTTTCGTTTGTTCGACCGTTAAACACTTGGTGATTGAGAAAGTTCGGATACAGGAAGTTTCGACCGTTATGGCCCGGATCGATACCGATCACTTTGCCCTGAAGTGTGCGAGACGGCGACGTGGACGGCGTACTGATGGATGTCGTCGTAGCTGGCGAGTTAGACGTACTCGCGGAGTTCGACGAAACGGTGGACTCCGGTGATGTGCAGGCAGTGAGTGCCAACGCCGACACCAGTGGCAGTACCGCGTTCACATAGCGCCAACGCCTGGACCGATTTTGATCAGTGCGTCGCCACATACTCAACTCGTTGAAGACGAAAGATGCGAGTTCATGAACGCGAGTGCGGCGGGCATGTGGGCGTTGTAAAACTGCCCACCGTGGCACCCTGGACCGAAAATGGCGCGAACGGGCGTTGTAGTTGCGAGGTGAGCTCGGAATGCTTGAGCACCGGGATAAAACGGATCGTGGCTCCCCGACGCGATGAATGTCGGCGTGCGGGCCAACGCCGGTGTGTGAGTCACGACGTCGTAGCGAGCAAAGTTGCTCATCGACGAGTAGGCCACGGCGTTAGCGGCTCGAGCTTGACGGTAACTGGTCCAGATGCCCGGGCTGAGTGCGGCCGCCGCGCTAAATACCGAGGGATGTTTCTCGGCGAAGAGCAGTGCGCCGTAGCCACCCATTGAAAGCCCCATGACGCCCACGGTTCCCGGTTCGACTCCGAGTCCGAGAGATTGACAAAACGGAATGAACTCATCAACGACCATCGCCATGGGATCGTCGTTTCCGTACGCGTGCCAGTAGTGCTTTCCGCCATCGATAGTGGCAATCGCCATAGGCGCCATTGGTTGTCCGTCCTGCAGGAGAGCTGCCGCCTGGGCTGGGTTATCAGAAACACCGAGCCACGCGCGATGCGAAGCAAACTCCCCGTGCAAGAAAATGGCCAACGACGTTCGCTGCCCCTTTAGAAACGATGCGGGCAGACCAATGGAGTAACTCACGGTTACGTGTCGACGCGTGGAATAAAACGAATCAGTGAGCGTTCGACCAACTTCTCCGAAACTCAATCTTCGTGCGGGAACTTCGCACGCTCCATCAAGAGAGTTGAGAAGTGACTGACCGGGCAGAACGCCGTGATCAACGAGTTCGACTCCACCAACCCCCGCGATAGCGGCACCTGCGAGCAGGCCGCCTCCGATTTTCAGGATCCGCCTTCGCGGAAATTGCGGCTCAATCGTTTTACGTTCTGACCTCGTGCTGCCATGGTCCATCCCACAACAATGGCCGAAA
Organism: Actinomycetes bacterium; assembly: GCA_025352305.1. Classification (GTDB taxonomy): domain Bacteria; phylum Actinomycetota; class Acidimicrobiia; order Acidimicrobiales; family RAAP-2; genus RAAP-2. Next base: position 11,856 of record JANXTQ010000270.1, on the reverse strand, counting down.
CACGATCGAACGACGACACGGTGGTTTTAGACGTCGTGGCCGTCGCGATGTACGAGACGACAGCAAGCGGACCTGGCTCCAACCGAGGAGTTAGTTAAACGCCCTCGTGATGCGAACTCGCTCTCGAGCGAAGTTGAACATCCAATCGGCGAGCGGGTCTTGATTGGAGATCCGCCGCGAATTGGTCGATAAATCGGACCTGCGAGTGGGCGAGGGGGGACTTGAACCCCCACATCCTTTCGAATACAGGCACCTGAAGCCTGCGCGTCTGCCTATTCCGCCACTCGCCCGAGTGAGTTTCCAACATTACTCCACGGCGCCTGAGGCCTTTCAGCGCCTCGTGAATGATCCACTTCACCAGTACAGTTAGAAACGATATGGCGTTACGCAACGTGGAAAGTCGACTGGAGAAGTTGTTCGAACGCGGCCTCTCGCGTCCCTTCCGTGGAACATTGCAGCCAGTAGAAATTGGCCAACGCATGGTGCGCGAGATGGACCTCGGACGCCGTGTTGCTAACCGCGGACTCGTCGCGCCCAATCACATTAAGATTTGGCTCTCGCCCAGCGATGCCGAGCGCTTCGAAGGTTTTCAAAAGGCGCTGGCGAGTGAACTCACCGAGACTGCCCGCCAGCACGCCATTACCGAGGGTTACAACTTCGTCGGACCGGTCACCGTGGAGATGTTTATTGACGATGACCTTCGCCCGGGCAACCTCGGCGTGAAAGCCTCCTTCGTTGGCGGCGACTCCGAACCACGCGTGGTGTGCGCGGACGGAGCGGTCTATCCCATTGGCCAGCGACCGCTTTCGATTGGGCGACTGAGCGAGTGCGACATTGTCATCAACGACTCGAACGTCTCTCGCCATCACGCGGAAATTTGGCGCACTTCTGATGGCGTGGCCATACGTGATCTTCAGTCCACCAACGGGACTTTCGTCAATGGACACAAGATATCTGCGGTCTCGCTCTCGCCCAAAGACGAGATTGAGATTGGTAACCGACTGATGCGAATCGAACTGGCTTGAACTTGATCGCAGCAACCAACTACGCCGCCGTTATTCGGCCCCTGCAGATCGTTGTGATGGGCGTGGCGGGCCTGTTCTTGTTGCGAGTCATGCGCGTAGCGATGGTCGAAGTCCGTCCCGCGCGTTCAGGTTCGGGCCCGCGCAGCGCCAAACGCCGTGGGGCACTCATGCTCAACTTCATTGAACCAAAAGAGCGCGCCGGCGAGCGCGTCTCGGTTGATGCTCCGGTGATCATTGGACGCGGTTCGGAGTGCAACCTCGTCATCAACGACACCTACCTATCGACGCGACACTCGCAGTTCACCTTTGACTCCGGTGACCTGTTGGTTGAGGACCTCGGCTCCACTAACGGAACGTACGTCAATCAAAAAATTATCGCGCACCGAACTCGTTTAGATAAAGGCGACATCGTGCAGGTCGGTGGCGTCCTGTTCGAGGTCGTTAGATGAGCAGTTGGCGTTACGCAGCGTCCACTGATGTAGGTCTCGTTCGCGAGGTGAACGAGGATTCAATCAGCGTCGACGGCAAGCTGGCCCTCGTGGCAGATGGAATGGGCGGACACGCCGCTGGCGAGGTTGCCTCCGAGCTCGCCGTCAAAGTGATCCGAGCGTCGTTTTGGACGGATCCGTCCACCGAAGGACTGAGAAATGCCGTCGTTCAGGCCAACGAAGCAATCATTGCTGACGCCAATCGAAATAGCGAACGCCTCGGAATGGGAACCACCATCGTGGCGTTGGGCTTGACGCGAACGCTGGACGGTTTGTTGCCGGTGGTCATCAACGTCGGAGATTCGCGGGCCTATCAACTGCGCGACGGGGCGCTAAAACAAATCACGAAGGATCACAGCGTCGCCGAGGAGTGGGTGCGCCAGGGTCGACTCACTCCCGAAGAGGCAGCCGTGCATCCGAGTCGGCACCAAATCACTCGCACCCTGGGAATTGAGTCCGATCTATCTCCGGACGTCTTTCCTCTCGACGCCGCGCCCGGCGACCGCATCTTGTTGTGCTCCGACGGACTCTCTAATGAACTGAGCGACAACGAAATTGCCGAGTTGGCGAGCGCGCCGCACACGCTCGACGAAGCGGTTGCGAATTTGATCTTGGAGGCCAATCGCCACGGCGGCCGTGACAATATCTCTGCAGTTCTGGTGGAGTTCGTTGACGTCTCCGCAGTGGCACCCGCGCCAATCGGCGTGTCCGCTGCGCAACCGTCGCGAGCCGAACGGTTGTCTCCGCCGCGCGAAGCACACCGTGCCCCGCGGCGTTTTACGTGGCGAACTGCCGTGTTCTTTTTCGCCATTATCGCGGCCGGCGCGCGGGCCGTCGGCGTATTGAAGTGGTACGGATACAGTTCGTACTACTTGGCGAGTTATCAGTCGACGTCGCAGAGCCAGCCGCAAATTGCCGTCTATCAGGGTCAGCCGGGGGGCTTGTTGTGGTTCCATCCACGACTTCGGCTGATTACCTCATACTGGGTGGTGCACTTGACCGCTTTTGACCAACAGCAGTTGTCGACGGGAATTGTCGCCCCGACCTACGAAAGCGCGTTGCGCCACGCTGACTATTTGCATCACCATTGGTGTGAACAGCTGAGTCACGTTGCGGTGTGTGCGAAAGAGAACCCGACAAGTGCACCAGGAACGACAACAACGAGCGGGGGCGGTTAGATGTCACGACGCGTAGGGCTCATTGGCACTCTCATGCTGTTTCTATTCGCGATCCTGATCGGGCAGAGTGCGTTTTTGCAGTACTGGCACGCCTCGGCTCTCGATAAATCGGTGCTCAATCCGCGCCTCGCCGACGCGTCGCGGATCTATCCTCGCGGCGACGTCCTCGCCAGCGATGGAACGGTATTGGCTCACTCGATACCCTCGGGCAATAACACGTATCCGTGGAAGCGCGTGTATCCCCTTGGTCGATTAACCGCTGGTGTCGTCGGATTTGCCGCCGCGCACTACGGTCCGTGGGCGCTCGAAGCGCAGTACGACTCGGAACTGTCGTCGCATCAACAGCCCGCTCAGAGCTGGGCGCAAGTCGTTGCTCCCATTTCTTCGGCTAACTCCGTGCAGATCACGCTGCAACCCGCACTGCAGCGGGTGGCACAACTGTCACTAACGGGTCGAGACGGCGCTGTTGTAGCGATCAATCCAAAGACGGGGGCCATCTTGGCGATGTACTCCAATCCTTCGTACGATCCCTCGCGAATCACCAACCCGGATTACGCCGTGGAAGCAAAGATCTGGCAGATCTACAACAAGAACAATGGACACGGATTTCCTCCGCTCGGCAACCTCGCCATTCAGCGCACCTTTCCGCCCGGATCGACCTTCAAAGTGTTGACGACGGCGTCCGCGGTGAGATACGACCCGGCGCTCATGACGAAGACCTACCCCGTCATCACGTGCACGGCGCTCCCCGGCACGATCAATCAACTCTGTAACGACGGGGGACAGCCCTGTGGAGGAACGGTGCAGGTGATGTTGCCGTACTCCTGCGACCCCGGATACGGACTAATGGGGCTGGATCTCGGTGGGGATTTTCTGTCTCAGACGGCGCAAAGTTTCGGCTACAACCGCGCCATTCCCATTGACCTACCGGGACAGTCGACCTCGTTTTTTCCTTCGGCCTCCACTTTTGTGGCTGATCAACCCCAACTCGCGTACTCCGCTATTGGTCAAGAGAACGTTCGTGCGACCGCTCTGCAAAATGCGCTCATCGCGGCCGCCATTGCGAACAACGGCACGATCATGACTCCGCACTTTTTGGACCAAATCTTGAGCGCGGACGGCACCACGATCCGTCGCTACCAACCCACTGCGTGGCTTCATCCACTCAACGCCGCTCAGACGTCCGCGATTGTTCCCCTGATGCAAGAGGTCGCGCTCTACGGAACCGCTGGTGGAGTCGGATTTCTGCCACAGGATGATGTGGCCGCTAAAACGGGAACTGCTCAAACCGGCAACAGCGCTCACAACACCGACGACTGGATGATTGCCTTCGCCCCCGCTCACGCACCCGTTATTGCGATCGCTGTCGTGGTGCCGTTTCAACAAATATTTGATTACGGGGCCACCGTCGCGGGACCAATTGTAAAATGCATGATCGAAGCCGAAATAGCAATCGCGGCTGGCCTACCCGCCACGGGAACTGGCACCACGTGCCACTTTTGATAATGGGAACTGAACGGGTGCGGCGCGTAGGCTTGGGGAACTTATGGAGCCGGTAGAAGAACCGCGGATCTACTCAAACCGGTACCAGGTCACCCACCTGATTGCCCGTGGGGGCATGGCGATGGTCTATCGCGCCCACGACTTACTCCTCAATCGCTTTGTCGCACTGAAGATTCTCTACCCCGAGCTAAGCGTTGACAAATCATTCGTTGAGCGCTTTCGCCGCGAAGCTCAGGCCGCCGCCAACCTCTCGCACCCCAATATTGTTCCGATCTTTGACTGGGGCGAAGACGCCGGTGCCTACTTCATTGTCATGGAACTGGTCGAGGGAACTTCGCTCGCCGATCTGCTGCGCGAATCGCGCACACTCAGCCCGACGAAATCTGCTCAGGTGTGCGCTCAAGTGGCGAGCGCACTCAGTTACGCGCACCGCCAAGGTGTTGTTCACCGCGACGTGAAGCCCGGCAACATTTTGTTGACGAGTGACGGTGCGGTCAAGGTCACGGACTTTGGAATCGCCCAGGCCATCTCTACCGAGGACAATCTCACTGTCGCCGGATCCGTGATGGGCACGGCGACGTACTTTTCGCCCGAACAGGCCGAGGGCGCAGTAGTCGACGGTCGAAGCGACGTCTACTCGTTGGGCATTGTGCTCTACGAACTCTTAGCGGGGCGACCTCCATTTATTGGTGACTCTCCCGTCGCTGTCGCTGGCAAGCACGTTCGCGACGCCGTGCCCTCGCCGAAGACTTTTAATCCTCAACTGCCCGACGATCTTGAAGTTGTGACGATGCACGCGCTGGCTAAGTCACCCGCCGAGCGCTATCAGAACGCCGACGATATGCGAACGGACCTCCTGCGCTTTAGTGAAGGTCAACCCATCTCTATCTCGGGAGCCGCGGCCCGCGACGACGTGACCCGAGCGGTCGCGGTTGTCGGCAGCGGCGAACGCACCCAGACCGTGCCCATCCAAAATGGCCCGCGAACCGACGTGGTCGCGACGTCAAAGGATCGTCGGGGATGGTGGGTACTGCTCGGCTTGGTACTCCTGCTGCTTATTGGAGCTGCCGTGTTTTTCGCACTGAACTCGGGCAAGGAACAGACAAAAATGCCCAGCGTGGTGGGACTCAGCGCCAACACCGCAATTTCCGTAATTACGAATCAGGGACTGGGTCAACCGATTCAGCGATACCACAAGAACTCTGCCTCTCCCGGCACTGTTTTTAAGACTGATCCTCGCGCTGGCCAGATCGTAAAGAAGGGTCACAAGGTCACGATTTATGTTTCGCTCGGACGCTCGTTGCCGACAGTCACCGTGCCGAATCTGGTCGGTCTCAGCTCCGCGACCGCCTCTCAGGATCTCAGCATTGCCAGTCTGAACCCCCGAATCGTCTACTCCTTGGTGGGCTCGCCCGGCCAAACGGCGTACACCGTTATCGGGCAAGATCCGTTGCCGGGTACGAAAATTCTGGCCGGCCAGACAGTGACGTTGACCGTGCTCTCGCCTCAGGCTCTCGTTAGTGTCCCGTCCGTCGCCGGTGACTCCGTAACAACGGCCGCCAATGCGCTCGGAAACGCGGGACTGAACGTAGCGAGTCCTAACCAGTCAACGTGTTCGAACACCATTCCTTCGGGCCAAGTCATCAAAACCAGTCCGCCCGCCGCAACTCAAGTTAAGCCGCAGTCGGCCGTGACTCTGATTGTGAGTAGTGGAAACTGCGACGTCATCGTTCCCGACGTAGTGGGCGACACCATGGTCGCGGCGTCCAATGCCCTAGATCCCGGCGGCGCAAGTCCTGCACCACTGGTTGCGCAGTTCACGTACCTTGACCCGTCCGATCCGCGCTGCACCGCTCAGAGCGACTACGTGGTGGATGAAACGCCCGTCGCTACGACAAAAGTGCCCTTTGGCTCGACCGTCACCATGAACTACTGCCCGCCAGCGGGTTAGCTCACTCGACGCAGGAAGTTCCCCAGCATCGTTAGACCGTCGACGGTCAGCACACTCTCGGGATGAAACTGCACACCCTCAACGTCAAAGTTTCGGTGACGCACGCCCATGATGATGCCGTCACTCCAGGCAGTGACCTCTAACTCATCGGGCAGGGTCGCGGGGTCAATAACGAGTGAGTGGTATCGCGTAGCGATAAGCGGCGAACCCAATCCCTCAAACACGCCGACACCGTGATGTTCAATAGGTGAGACCTTGCCGTGCATGATCGAGGGAGCTCGCACGATCGCGCCGCCGTAGACCTGGCCGATTGCTTGGTGACCGAGACACACTCCGAGGATGGGTGTCGAGCCCGCGAAGCGCTCAATGACCGAACAACTGATACCCGCACCTTGCGGTCGACCGGGACCAGGTGAGAGGACAATGGCGTCAAAACCTAACCCCTCAATCTCGTCGAGCGTGATGGCGTCATTTCGCTTTACGACCAGTTCGGCGCCGAGTTGACCCATCTCTTGGACGAGGTTCCACGTAAAGGAGTCGTAGTTGTCAATTACGAGAACGCGAGCCATGGGAGTTGTAGGTTACCGCTGGGTTCAGAGCCCCTGGCTGGCGCCGGTAACATCAAAGTCCATGGCAAAGTCACGAAAAGGTCCCGGTCGCGTCTCTCATGGCGGTCGTAGTGAAGGGCGAGTTACCCGTCCCGCTCGACACGAAGGATCTTCGACCGGTAAGTACTTGAGCGCCGAAGAGCGCGGTCGCTACACCGCCCCTACTCCTAAGAGCGTGCATCACAGCCCGCCGTGGTACGGACCAACGATCCTCGCGCTGTTCATTCTCGGCGTCTTGGTGTTGGGTCTGAACTACTTGAACGCCCTACCCGGTGCGACCTCCGCGTGGTACTTGCTCGTTGGACTGGTCCTGATCTTCTCGGGCTTCATGGGACTGCTTCGCTATAGATGACTTAAATCAAAAGAGCCCCGCACCTTTCGGTGCGGGGCTCTTTTACTTGTTGAGGCTTTCTAGCCGAGGCGCTCGATGATCGTCGCGTTAGCGAGTCCGCCGCCTTCGCACATCGTCAAGAGGCCGTAGCGACCGCCGGTGCGCTCCAGTTCGTTGAGCAGCGTGGCGCACAGCTTTGCTCCCGATGCACCGAGGGGGTGACCAAGTGCAATGGCGCCGCCATTCACGTTGACCTTGCTCATGTCGGCGTGGTGTTCCTTCTGCCAGGCGAGAACGACCGAGGCAAACGCTTCGTTGATCTCGACCAAATCAATGTCGTCGAGGGTGAGGCCCGTGCGCTGGAGAATCTTGGCGGTCGCGGGAATCGGACCCGTCAACATCGTGACGGGGTCAACGCCAGCGAGAGCGAATGAGTGAAAGCGCGCGCGTGGGGTGTAGCCCAGCTCCTTGGCCTTCTCCTCACTCATGATCAACACGGCGGAACTTCCGTCGGTGATCTGACTGGAGTTACCCGCGGTGACTTTGCCACCCTCTTTGAATGCGGGCTTCAAGTTACCGAGCGTCTCGACGCTCGAGTCCGGACGAATTCCTTCGTCAGCGGTTACGTACTCATCGGTTTCGACACCATTTTCGTCGCGAATCTTGATCTTGACGAGTTCGTTGTCGAAGCGACCTTCGGCAGTCGCCTGCGCGGCGCGGCGGTGACTCTCGGCGGCAAAACCGTCGAGGTCTTCGCGGCTAATGCCCCACTGGTCGGCAATCATCTCGGCGCCGATCCCTTGGGACTGAAGTCCACCAACGGGCTCGTAACGCTTCATGACGCGAGGACCGAAAGGAAAGCCGAGTTCGCGAACGACCGACGAGCCCATAGGAGTGCGGGTCATTGCTTCGACGCCCGAGGCAATAACGATGTCGTAAGCACCGGACATGACGCCCTGGGCCGCGAAGTGCAGAGCCTGCTGACTCGAGCCGCACTGGCGGTCAATCGTCGTTGCGGGAACGGACTCGGGCCAACCGGCCGCGAGGACCGCACTACGACCAATGTTCAATGACTGTTCACCGACCTGCATAACGCAACCCATGATGACGTCGTCGATGAGCGCGGGATCGATGTTGTTGCGCTCTTGAATTGCCTTCAGCGCTTCTGACGCGAGGTCAACGGCGTGCCAGCCCTTTAATTTTCCGTTCCGCTTACCCCCGGGGGTGCGTACGGCGTCCACAATGACTGCAGTAGCCATGAGGTTCCTTTCGCTACGACGTGGGCGCTTCTCGCCAACTGGCGAAGCCTATTCGCTGTCACGCGCACTACTGTCAAATCCATGACGAGCACGGACACGAACGCAGCGAAGAATATGGACCGTTGGTTGGGCGACGGGGGCATGGCGATTATTGGCGCACTCGGTGGTTCCTTTGACGCCTACGGCGTCGATGGTGAGGACCTCGGCTGGGTCAGTGGAACCTTCAATCCCCTAGATCTGGCCTGCAATCCTCACGGTTCGGTCCAGGCGGGGGTTCACGCCGTGTTGCTGGATGCGGCCATAAATTTCGCCATTAACGCTGCACTTCGCGGCAAGGACCGCACAAAGGCCACCATTGAAATCAAGACGGAGTTGATGCGTCCGGCGATGAAGGGCGACAGTTACGCACTGCGTGGTGAAGTTGTTCGCCTCGGGCGACAGGTTGCATACGGCGAAGCGTCGCTCACCAGCGCGGAGGGCAAGTTAGTTTCGCGCGCCACGGGTACGTTTTTGGTTCACCGCGCCGACGCCTAGAGCACGAGACGCCCTGGCGGTCATCCCCGTTACAGCGCCCCTCATTGGTTAGCCTGCCGCTGAACCAACAGGGGGGTTTACGTGCTTTCAGCAGCTACCGCAAGTTCAGCGTCATTCGGCGTTGTGTTTATTCCAGCGATCATCATTGCGATTTTTTACGTCTTCGTGATGTGGAAAGTCTTCGAAAAAGCGGGTCTGCCGGGTTGGGGCGCGATTGTTCCCATCTACAACATCTACCTGATCTGCAAGATGGGTGGCAAGCCGGGTTGGTACGTACTTTTGTTCTTTATCCCGTTCGTCAACTTCGTTATTTCGCTGCTCGTCTATCTGGGTGTAGCACGAAAGTTCAACAAGTCTGACGGTTTCGGCGTGGGATTGTGGCTTCTCGGATTCATTTTCCTGCCGATTCTCGCCTTCGGACCAGCAACGTACAACGCCAACAATCGTTAGTCACCCCGCGAACTAGTTCGCTGGGTACTGCTGTTGCCACACCGTCACGTGTGACGACGTCTCGGGGCGTCGTTCGCTGCGGTAATCGAGCACTTCACCGACTCGGCGAAAGCCGGCATTCTTGGCTACTGCTTCGGATGCGTGATTGCCAATAAGTGTGACGAGACGCATTCGTTGCAGTTGTGCCACGCGAGCTCCCCAGTCGCACAGGAGTGTCACCGCCCGTGTCGCGACGCCGCGTCGGCGAAACGCAGCACCGACCCAGTAGCCAATTTCGCTGGTCGTAGGGTCAGCGAGATCGCGGAACAGTCCGACTGAACCCATGAGGGCTCCGGTGCTCGTTTCGGAAATAGCGAAGGACGCTTCGAGTCCGCCGGCCCACTGAGCCACCTGAGCGTTCAGCCACGTTCGAGCGTCGTTAACTCCGTAGGGAGTGGGCACTGTCGTCCAACGTGGTATTTCGGGGTCCTGACAGAGCGCGACAATGTCGTCACTATCGCTCAGCGTGAACGTGCGCAGCGTAATGAACTCGTCGCCGAAGGGGTGCTCGGGCTTCGTGAAGAAACCTGGCGTTACCGGGGTGTCCACTAAATGTGTTCGGCGGGAATCTGTCCCAGTCGTCCCGCTTGGTAGTCCTCAAAGGCAATGCGCAACTCATCTTGGGTGTTCATAACGAACGGACCGTACTGGGCCACCGGCTCATTGATGGGTTGACCACCGAGGATCAAGACTTCGAACGCTTCGCTTCGCGAATCCTGCGTGGGATTCGCTGCCAGCACGAGGTAGTCACCGTCGACGTGCACGGCCATTTGACCCGAGTTGAGCGGATCAGCGTTCTCTCCGACGGTTCCGTCGCCGGCGAGAGCGTAGGTGAGGGCGTTGAACTCCTTGTTCCACGGCAGTCGAAGCTGCGCACCACCAAATAGCGAGACGTGCACAATGGTGATGGGGGTGTGCGTGGAACCCGGACCCTTTACGTCACCGAGTTCGCCGGCAATGACTCGAATAATGGAGTCGCCGTTATTCGTGGTGAGCAACGTCACGGCGCCGGCTTCAATGTCCTGATAGCGCGGAGCCGTCATCTTTAGCTTCGCTGGCAGATTCACCCACAACTGAACGCCGTGAAAGAGCCCGCCCGAGTCAATGAGCGAATCCGGTGGCCGCTCGATGTGCAGGATTCCCGCACCCGCCGTCATCCACTGAGTTGCCCCGTTTTGAATCACGCCGCCTCCACCAATGGAGTCTTGGTGCAAGAAGGTCCCGTCGATCATGTACGTCACGGTTTCAAAGCCGCGATGCGGATGCCACGGCGTTCCCTTGGGTTCACCGGGTCCGTACTCAACTTCGCCCATTTGGTCCATATGAACAAAAGGATCGAGGGCCGAGGCCGCAATGGAGGCGAAGGCTCGTCGAACGGGAAAGCCTTCCCCTTCAACGCCGCGCGGCGCAGTAGTTATTGACGTGACTCGTCGCGCCCGGTCACTCAGCGATGGAGCGGCGACTTTGGCGAGGTCGAGGGGATTGGCAACAGTAACGGCGGGCATGATTACAGCCTAATTTCAGCGCTCTAAGAACGTGCGTGAAAAGTGCTGAAGTCAATCGCAATGAAAAGTGCGGTGGCCTCAACAACGACGGTGTCGTTGGCGCTCACGGTGGCGCGAATGGAGATCTTGCGGCCTTCGCGCGATTCGAGCCACGCCCGAGTGGTGAGCAGGACCCCGACCGGAGTTGCCGCCAAGTAACTGATATTGAGAGTCGCGGTGAGTCCAATGGTGCCGTGAATCGAGTTGACCATGCCCATGGTCTCATCGAGCAGCGCCGCTACGACGCCGCCGTGTGCGCGCTGCGGGGCGCCTTCAAAAGCTTTGCCGAGAGTGACCTCCATGACGGCCTGATCTCCGTCGCGCCACAGATAGGCGCCCAGTCCCATGGGATTGGCTGCTCCCGACACGACCGAGTCGGCGAAGAGGTGGCGGGGCTCATCGCGCCCGTGTTGGGGAAGTCCACTGCGAAAAGCTTCAATGGCTCCCACCGACTGTTCGACGCTGCGCAGTGGAGCCGCGGCAACGTCGCTTACGACGTTTTCAATTCGTGTAGCGATGTCCTCTAAAACCTCGTCGCTCACGTCGCGCAGCACGAAGTCGTGACCCAGTTCGCGCAGTAGAGAGGCGACCTTGACTCGGGGAGTGATCTGCGTTGTCACGAGGCACCGAGGTAGTGATGAGCAATCGTGCTGAGTGCTCGGTCCAGTCGCGACACGCCGTCACGCGCCTCCTGCTCGGTGATCGTGCACGGCGGAACTACGTGAACACGATTGAAGTTGTTAAAGATCAGCAGTCCCTCGTTTCGACACGCCGCGAGTAACTCCGTCATGGCCGGCGACGATGCGCCGTAGGGAGAGAGTGGCTCGCGGGTCGCCCGATCGCTCACGAGTTCGAGCGCAAAGAACACTCCGCGTCCGCGCACCTCTCCAATAACGCGGTGTCGAGTCGCTAGTTCTAACAGTGCCGGCCGCAGCACCGTGTCACC
>JANXTQ010000227.1 GCA_025352305.1 Actinomycetes bacterium | reverse complement strand
GTGCCTCGATGCGCGCCTTGGCCTCATCACGCGCGAGTCGTTGTCCCAACTGATCGTCCTGTTGGTGTTCGGCTAACTGCAGACCCACCAGTTGGTCGTACAGCGAATCGAGGTCCAGGTTTCGTAGCGTGCGGTACAGGTAGTACGTGCCGCCGACGGGACGACCGGGCTCCATGCCGGCGTAACGGGTAACCGCTTCGCTGGCACCGTCGCGCATCATTGCTGAATCGTTATCGCGCAGGGCGCGAAAGAGCATCATGGCCAGTTCTTCGGCGCTCATCGACGTGGCCGAGCCCGAACCCATACCCATTGGCCGTCCGGATCCACGCAGTCCCGAAGCCTGATCGTTTGATCCCTCGGCGTCCTCGGAGTCACTCCCGTCCTCGCCCATCTCGAGCAGTGACTCGGGCGACACGTTTCTCATTGCGAAGAACACGTCGAAGGCACTATTGAAGGCCGGGATGTGGTCGCCGTCTTTAACCAACGTTGCTTGCAGGGTGACGCGCACGAGCTCACGTTCACCGAGGTCGATCACCGTCATGGCGCGAGCGGCGTCGACGTGCTCCGTCATGGAAATTGCTAATCCCGCAGCGCGCAGTTCAGCAATGAAATCGCCCAGAACGTTAAGCAAGCGGCTTGACCCGTCCGAGGAGTTCCTTGGTCGCCTTTTCGATGTCACTTTGATACTTGAGCAAGATGTGCAAGGTCGCTGCCGCGTCCTGGTCGCCAATTTCGCTCTTGCCGAGCACGACCAGCGTGCGAGCCCAGTCGAGAGTCTCAGCGACTGACGGGGCCTTTTTTAAGTCCAGGGATCGAAGTGATCGCACGACGCGTGCAATCTGTTCGGCCAGGTTGAGCGAAATACCGGGCACCCGGTTGAGAATGATGTCGCGCTCGCGCTCTAAGTCCGGATAACCAACAAAGAGGTAGAGACAGCGACGCTTCAACGCTTCGGACAGTTCGCGAGTGTTGTTCGACGTCAAAAACACCATGGGAATCTGGGTGGCGCGAACGGTGCCCAGTTCGGGAATCGACACCTGATACTCGGAAAGAATTTCGAGCAGGAGCGCTTCGGTTTCCAGTTCCACTCGGTCGATCTCATCAATCAACAGCACCACGGGCTCACGAGCGCGAATGGCTTCGAGCAACGGACGCGTCAGTAGGAACTCTTCGGCGAAAATGTCCTCTTCGAGGGCTTTCCACTCTTCGGTGCCTTCGCCCTCGGGCCGACCGGCCTGAATGCGCAGTAACTGTTTGCGGTAGTTCCACTCGTAGAGGGCCTTGGACTCATCGAGTCCTTCGTAACACTGCAGACGAATCAGTCGTGCGCCGGTCGCCTTGGCGACCGCTTGGGCCAACGCCGTTTTTCCCGTCCCCGCGGGGCCCTCGACGAGCACCGGTTTCGCCAATCGGTCGGCCAAAAAGCACACTGACGCAATCGAGTCGTCGGTCAAGTAGTCGCTCGCGCGCAGACGCGTCGCGACGTCGCCCGGTGAGTCGAATCTGGCCGGCGGAATTTCGCTTAGCCCCAAGCGCTCGGCGAGCTCCTGGCGCGGATCAATCGCACTCATCGAATCTGTCCCTTTCCTTTAACAACCCATTTCAAACACGTCAGTTGGCGCAGTCCCATTGGACCGCGAGCGTGAAGTTTCTGCGTGGATATTCCCACTTCCGCGCCGAGGCCCAGTTCAGCGCCGTCGATAAAGCGCGTCGACGCGTTTACGAGCACCGCCGCGGCGTCCACTTCACGAATCCAGCGACGTGCGGCGTTCTCATCGTTGGTAACAATGGCTTCGGAGTGTCCCGAGCTGAATCGCGACACGTGCTCCATGGCTTCGTCCAGTGAGTCCACGATCCCTACCGCCAAAACCAAATCCAAAAACTCCGTGGCGAAGTCCTCGTTGGTGGCCAAGGTGCAGTGAGGCAGAATTTTTTGAGCGCGCTCGTCCACGCGCAGCTCTACCTCTGACAGTGACTTGTCAACCATTGTCAAAAATGTGGGGGCCACCTCGTGGTGCACGAGCAGTGTCTCGGCGGCGTTGCACACCCCGGGACGTGAGGTCTTGGCATTAATCACGATGGCGAGGGCCATCTCCAAGTCCGCCGCGGCGTCGACGTAGACGTGACAGTTGCCGTCGCCGTCGAGCACGTAGGGAACCCGGGCGTGTTCGCGCATGGCGCGAATGAGGCTCGGCCCACCGCGAGGAATCAGACAGTCAATGACCCCACTGAGACCCATAAATCGCGCCGCGGCGTCGTGCGAGCTGTCCTGGACGAGCGCCACTGCGTCAGAGGGCAGTCCGCCTCGCTCGAGAGCGCTGGCCCAGATCTGCACCAGCAGTTCATTGGTGCGCTGCGCGCTGCGTGAACCGCGCAGGAACGCGGCGTTGCCACTTCTGATGCACAACGCGGCAACATCAGTGGTGACGTTGGGTCGATTCTCGTAGATGACCCCAACGACACCGAGTGGCACTCGAAGTTGCTCTACTTCTAGCCCGTTGGCCAACGTTCGTTGTTCCGTTACTTCATAGAGCGGGTCGCTCAGTTGACTCACTGCGCGAACGGCGTCGGCCATGGCGCGAATGCGCGGTTCACTCAACGCCAAACGGTCCCGCCCCGGCCCGAGTTCGTTGTACTGCTCCAGATCGGCCTGATTGGCCGCCAAAATATCGGCGCTGCGAGCAGTCAACTGGGCGGCGACGCCGACTAGCACCGCGCAGCGGACCTCGTTGGAACTGAGTGCCAGCACGCGAGCGGCCCTTTTTACGCGCTCGCCCTGCTGCGCTAAAAGGTCACTCGACATTGGACAAGGCTAATGCGGCTCATTGGGCGCTCTGTAACACGACGAGGTCGTCTCGGTGCACGTAGACCTCGTCGAACGGCGACGACGCGTCACTGGAAAAACGAGCGAGCCCCTTCGCCACGAGCGCACCGGCTTCGTCAACAATGTCGAGTGCATCGCCGTCGACGAAACTGCCCGAACTGCTGAGGACCCCGACGCTGAGCAAACTGCGCCCCGAGTGAACGAGAGCGCTGACGGCACCCTCGTTGATCACGACGCGACCACGCGACGCAGCGGCAAAGGCAATCCAGGCTTTTCTCGCACTGAGTCGCTCCGTGCGCGCGACAAAACGCGTACCGACGCCGGCGGTGCGCTCAGTGACGGCGAGCAGCGGCCGTTCACAGCGCGCGGGCGCAATAACGGTTTCGACACCGGACCACGTCGCGATTCGCGCGGCGGCGAGTTTGGAACTCATTCCCCCGCTGCCCACGCGACCGTGGCTCAATCCCGCTAACGCTTCGAGGCCACGGTCAATGGCGACGACCTCTTCAATGAGCGACGCAGTCGGATCGAGTGCGGGGTCCGCGGTGAGCAGTCCCGCCGTATCAGTCAATAGAACTAACAACTGCGCCGCGACCAAATTGGCGACGAGTGCCGCCAATCGGTCGTTGTCGCCGTAACGAATCTCTTCGTCGGCCACCGCGTCGTTCTCATTGATAATCGGCACGACCCCGAGATCGAGCAGGGCGTTAATTGTTCCGCGCGCGTGCAAGTACTGGGCGCGGTGAGCAAAGTCGAGCGGTGCGAGCAGCACCTGACCAACGCTCACGTCGCTCGCAGAAAATGCCCGTCGCCAGGCCTGCATGAGTAGGGGCTGGCCAACGGCCGACACCGCCTGCAAGGTCACGGCGTCACTCGGTCGAGGACGCTGCGCGCCGACCTCAGCCCACCCGGCGGTGATGGCGCCCGAGGTAACAAGAACGACGCGACCGCCCTGCGCTCTGAGCTCGCAGACGTCGCGGGCGAGCCAGTTGAGAACCTCGTGGTCAATCTGCCCGGTGGCCGTAGTAACCGACGACGTACCGATCTTTACGACCACGGTCTCAGTCGTCGCCACGATTCTCCTCGCCGAGGCGTCCGCTGCGTGCGAGGCGTTCGCGGCGCGTGGCGCGGTGGTGATTCCCACGGTCGAGGCCGTATCCCGCCGCGTCCTTCCACCACTCAAAGGCGAGGGTGCCGACCGTAACGACGTCGCCGTCACGTACGCCGGCGCGACTGAGCAGGCGATCAACGCCCAGGGCTTTTAGACGCGAGACCACTTCGGCCAGCGCCTCGTCGTCGGTCAGATCGCTAAAGCGAACGGCACGCTGCGCCGCGCGACCAACAACTTCCCAGGAGCGCTCACCGAGTTTGTGTACGCGCACTTCGTCGGGGACCGGTCGATGAACCACGATCTCGTGGTCGTGGCGAGCCGTCTCATCCGCACGCGCCTCGTTGACGAGACGCGCCAGCTCCGCCATCAGTCGATCAATTCCCTCACCGGTCACCGATGACACCGCGAAGGCCACACCGGCGTCATCAAGAATCGACTGATCCACTTCTGCGAGATCGGCGCGCGAGCCCACAATGATGCGAGGGCGCTCGACGAGATCGGCCTGATAGTCACCGAGTTCGCGCAGCAGCACGTCGCACTGCTCCTGAGGTGAGGCAACCACGTCCGGCACCAGGTCAATCAGCACGCAGAGCACTCGAGCACGTTCGACGTGGCGCAAAAAGTCGTGTCCGAGTCCGCGACCCTCCGCCGCCCCTTCAATGAGACCCGGAATGTCGGCCATGACAAACTCCGTTGCGTCCTCTCGGCGTCCCGCTCGAGTCCCCACGCGCACCACTCCTAAGTTCGGAACCAACGTCGTAAAGGGGTAGTCGGCAATCTTGGGACGAGCCGCTGACACGCGCGCAATCAGAGTGGACTTGCCGACGTTGGGAAATCCAATGATCGCAACGTCCGCCTTCAGCTTCAGTTCGAGGTTCAACCAGTGCTCGGCGCCACGCTCACCCTGTTCGGCAAAGGCGGGCGCGCGTCGACGGTTGGATAGAAAACGCGCATTGCCCTGGCCCCCGAGACCACCTTCGGCCGCGAGCCAGCGGTCGCCGGGACCGCTCATATCAACGAGCACCGTGCCGTCAGCGTCCGTCACCACTGTTCCAACGGGCACCTTGACGACTAATTCTTTACCTCTCGAACCGTGCATTCGTTTGGAGGTTCCGTGCTCGCCGTCGGTTCCTCGGCGAAAGGGGTGGTCACGAAAGCCCAGCAATGAAGCCTGATTGGGATCAGCGACGA
>JANXTQ010000207.1 GCA_025352305.1 Actinomycetes bacterium | reverse complement strand
AACGAAAGCGTGCCGAGATCGTGCAGCTAGGCGTACTGCGCCCGCGTTTTGCGATTCTCGATGAGATTGATTCGGGACTGGACGTTGATGCATTGGGTGCCGTCGCGCGTCGTTTGCAAGGCGCGACGCAAGAATGGGGATGCGGAGTTCTCGCGATCACTCACTTTCGACGGCTACTTAGCGAACTCACTCCAACAGCAGTACACGTCATGAGTGAAGGACGCGTCGTGGCGAGCGGCGGAGCCGAGCTCGCCATTGAACTCGAACTGCACGGATACGAGCCCTTTCGCGCAACTGCGCCTTAGCGTCCCGACCTAGGCACCTACGCGTCATAGACTCGCACCCATGTCGGATGGTCGCGATCAAGGCCCTCGAGGTCGAAATGGTGCCCCATCGAACGGTGGTTCTCTCGCTAACGAGAACAGACTTCGAGCACTTGGCGACGCAGTAGATCTCAAGCACGGTGTTGCGAGATCACGCAAGAATCGTCCACGCGGCCGACGCAAGGGTCGACTTTTCGCAGTGATCTCCATCGTCATTGTTTTGGCCCTGGTGATTGGAGCCGGCGGTGTTTATTTAAAGGGCTACTTCAAGTGGGGTAGCGCCGCCTCGATCGATCCGGGAACGTCACTCAACAAGTACCCAGTGGTGTCCGGCAAGCCCTTCAATATTTTGGAAATTGGTTCAGACTCGCGCGATGGACTCTCCGGCAAGTACGCGGGTAAAGCGGGCAACAGTGTGGGCGGTCAGCGCAGCGATGTGATCAAGGTGATGCATATCGATCCCACCAAAAACACGGTGACAATTGTGTCGATACCTCGAGACACATTGGTGACGCTCCTCGCCAATCAAAACATCTACACGAACTACAACAAGATCAACGTGAATTACGGCAACGGTCCTGCGCTCTTGGTGAGGACGATCGAAGCAAACTTCGGAATTCCCATTAGTCACGTCGTCCAAGTCAGTTTTGGCGGCCTCATCAACGTTGCTCAAGCCGTTGGTGGGGTGTACATGAACTTTCCCTATCCAGCGCGAGATGCCTACGCGGGATTTCATATTCGCCATCCCGGTTGTCAGTTGGTCAATGACTGGCGAGCGCTGGCGATTGTGCGCAGTCGACACTTCGAGTGGTTTCAAAATGGCGTCTGGAACTCTGACCCTCTGAGCGACATCAGTCGCATTCAGCGCCAAGATGCGTTTCTACGAGCGCTGATCACTGCCATTAAATCCAAGTTTTCAATTACGAATGTGAACGCTCTGCTTAATGCCATACCCAAAGGAATTGCAGTAGATAACAGGTTTGGATACAACGAGATGCTCGGCTACGCCTACGACTTTAGAAACTTCAATTCGACCCAACTTCGTACTTACACGTTGCCGACCTACGATCCGGGCCACCAAATTTCACCCTACGGAGACGTTCTGTTGGTCGATGAGCCCAAGGCCCAGCAGCTATTAGTCAAAGTATTTGGCCACCAGCTGATCACGGCATCGAAACCTCCGCCGGACGCGAACCTGCAGCCGCTTGTCGTGCCGCACATTGACGTGCCTACAACGACAACGACGAAGGCGCCGAAGCACAAGCACCACAAGAAGCACACGACCGGGACAACGACGACAACCCGTCCTCCTGGTTACGCCTTTTACAATCCCGTTCCTTGCATTCCCTAGAGACTTAGGCGGGAATTTCGTCGAGCCCCTGGACCAAGGTGTTCCAGCTGAGAGTCGCGCACTTAATTCGTACGGGAAACTTGACAACTCCGGCCAACGCCGCGAGTTCGCCCATTGAAGCCAGGTCAATCGGCTCGGGTTCGCTGCCGTCTTCCAGGGTTCCCTCGGTGATGGTCATCAACTGTTTGAATCGGCTGATGATCTTGTGAACTTCCTCGAGAGTTTTTCCCTTGACCGCCGCGGACATGAGCGATGCCGAGGACTGCGATATCGAGCAACCGGTTCCGGCAATTTTGATATTGCTCAGCGTGCCGTTAGTTACATCCAAGTATACGACGATTTCGTCACCGCAGAGGGGATTGAATCCTTCGACACGTAGCGCGGGAGGCGACTCCAGTTCACCGCGGTTTCGCGGTGAACGGTAGTGATCGAGAATGATTTCGCGGTAGAGGTCTTCAAGATTTGACATAGTCGTTACCCGAATAACTCTACGGCGCGCTGCAGCGCTTCCAGCAACGTATCGGTGTCTTGTGTCATGGAGTACGGGCCGAATGAAGCGCGGGCGGTTGCTGCGAGATTGAACCGCTTCATCAGTGGCTTGGCGCAGTGATGTCCCGGTCGAACACAGACACCGAACTGGTCGAGAACTTGAGCCACGTCGTGAGGATGAACTCCCTCGACGTCGAGACTGATCACTCCGCCTCGACGGTCAACGTTGTGGGGACCAATGACGCGAATCTGATCGCCAAAATGGCTCTCGATCCGCTGTAGTGCATCTGCGGTGAGTTCTCGCTCGTGATTTTCAACGTTGGCCATACCCAACTGTTCGAGGTAGCGCACCGCAGCGGTCAGTCCCGCCGCTTCGGCAATCGGAGGTGTACCCGCCTCGAATCGCGCAACTCCCTTAGCGGGGGTGAAGCCCCTCGTTGAAACGTCAGCGATCATTCCGCCACCGCCGAGAAAGGGCGGCATGTCGGCCAACAGTTCGCGCCGCGCGTACAGGACGCCGATGCCCGTTGGTCCAAGCATCTTGTGAGCGCTGAAGCAGAAAAAATCGACGTCGAGATCAGTGACGTCACTCGGCGTGTGCGCTACGGACTGCGCCGCGTCGACCGCCACGAGAGCGCCGGCTTGATGCGCCTTGGCGGCCAACTCCTTGATGGGATTGATAGTGCCGAGGACGTTGCTCATTGAGCTGAGCGAGAGCAGTTTCGCTCCGCGCAGCGCCTCATCGATGTTCGACAGATCGAGTCGAAAATCGTCCGTGACGTCGAGGAATCGAATCTCGAAGCCGATCTCATCGCGCAGTTGAAACCACGGAACGATGTTCGCGTGGTGTTCCATGACGCTCAACACGACGGCGTCACTCTTGGTCAGATTTTTAGCGCCCCACGAACGCGCCAGCAGATTAAAAGCCTCCGTGGTGTTCTTGGTAAAGACAATCTCGTCGTTCGGGTGCGGCGCATTGATAAATCGACCCACCGCTTCTCGAGCGCCTTCGTACGTGGCGGTGGCCTCTTCGGCGGTGACGTATACCCCGCGGTGAACGTTGGCGTGGCGCAGTTCGTAGTAGCGACTCATTGCTTCAATCACCGAGCGTGGCGTCAGGGCCGACGAACCCGAGTCGAGGTAGGTAATGGGGCGACCATTGATCTTTCGACGAAGCAGCGGTACGTCCGCACGCACTCGGCGGGCGTCAAAACTGGTCACGCCACGCCCACTCGCCAAGATTCGTACCCGTCCGCCTCTATCTGTTGGGCCAGCTCGGGACCACCCGAATGCACAATTCGACCGTCAACGAGGATGTGGACCTGGTCGGGGCGTAACTCTTCGAGCAGTTTGACGTAGTGCGTGACAATGAGAACGCCCATCGACGGAAGTCGTTCGCGAACGGTACGTACGCCTTGGGCCACGACGCGCAGAGCATCGATGTCGAGGCCGGAGTCGGTTTCATCCAGGAGAGCAATTACGGGGTCGAGCAGCGCCATCTGCAAAATTTCGTTGCGCTTGCGCTCGCCTCCACTGAAGCCGTCATTGAGGTGTCGTTCCGCGAACGCCGGGTCCATACCGAGGCGCTGCATCCACTCCATCAGGTCCATTCTCACTTCGAGAACGCTCAGTTCATCGAGTTGTCGTCGCGCCGCGACGGCTTGGCGCAAAAACTGGATCACCGATACCCCGCTAATGGACTCGGGGTACTGAAAAGCGAGGAAAATACCGGCGCGAGCTCGAGCGTCGGGGGTCCAGGTGGCGAGATCCTCGCCGCGAAGCAACACCTGGCCCTGGGTAATGACGTAGCCCGGATGACCCATGATGACGTTGGCCAAGGTGGACTTTCCCGCTCCATTGGGACCCATCAGAGCGTGGACTTCGCCGTCGCGCACCGTGAGGTCCACGCCGTTCAATATGGCGTTTTCATCGGCGGTGACGTGAAGATTTCGCAGTTCAAGCAGCGGAGCGGACATGATTAGACACTATCGGGATAGGAGAAATTAACTACCGCCTACCAGCCCCGTTCAATCCACTCTTCGAGGTGCGGACGTTCGCTCCCGAGCGTGCTCGAAGCGCCGTGGCCGGGCCAAATAATGGTTTCGGGAGCGAAGGGAGAAAATATCCGTTCGTCGATGGAACGAATGATGGTCGCAAAGTCGCCACCCTCAAAAGTGGCGTTTCCGGGCCCCCCGGGAAACAGCGTGTCGCCGGTAAAGAGCAGGGGAGTCGACTCCAATGCAAAGCTGATGGAACCGGGCGTGTGGCCCGGAGTGTGCAGAGTTCGAAGCCGCAGCGAACCCACCTCGAGGACCGTGTCATCCTCCAATAACTGGTCGTAACTTGGCAACATTGCCGCGTCCTCTTTGCGAACCCATACGGACATGCCGGCCTCACGCACCTGTTCCACGGCTCCAATGTGATCCCAGTGGCCGTGGGTTTCTACAACGAAGTCGACCCCGAGGGACTGAGCCACTCGCAGTAGTCGCTCGTGCTCGTTGGCCGCGTCGATCAGTACCGCGGTGCCGCTGTGGGTGCAGCGAACCACGTAGACATTGTTTTGCACCGGTCCCACGACGAAGCGGTGGACCTCGCAGTTGGCATTGGACCACACCAGTTCGACGTTGTCGTTGTTGTTCACGCTCCTAGCCTGCCACTCGGCGAGTCGATTTTGTCCCGGGCGTAAATTGGCTAATCTCACGGAGGCTTCGATTGTGCCCCGCGGGGGATCCGTGGCTGAAAGAGGGAACCAGACATGAACTTTGGATTCAGCGAAGAACAAGACGAACTGCGCAAGATGGTGAAGCGATTCTTGGACGACAAGTCGCCCGAGACCGAAGTGCGCCGCCTCATGGGCACCCCCGAGGGATACGACCCCGCGGTGTGGAGCCAAATGGCCGATGAGCTCGCCCTGCAAGGTCTCGGCATTCCCGAAGAGTTCGGCGGTCAGGGCTACGGTCCCGTCGAGTTGTACGTGGTGTTTGAAGAGATGGGTGCTGCACTGCTGTGTGCTCCGTACTTTTCCACGGTGGCCCTCGCGTCGAACGCCCTGCTCAACTGTGGTGACGACGCCGCCAAAAAGACCTATTTGCCCGGTCTCGCTTCGGGCGAGACAATTGCGACCTTGGCACTCACCAACGACGCCGGATCGCCGGACCTCGACGACTGTGGCGTCACGGCGACCAAGTCGGGAGACTCCTACACGCTCAGTGGTGTCAAGAACTTCGTCATTGACGGAAACACCGCGTCTCTGATTTTGGTTAGCGCTTCGACCAGCGACGGACTGTCACTCTTCGCCGTCGAGGGTTCCGCGAGCGGACTCACGCGAACCAATCTGCCGACCATGGATCAAACGCGCAAGCAGAGCCGACTCGAGTTCGCAGATACTCCCGCCGTTTTGGTGGGTAGCTCGGGTGGCGCAAAGGCGGGCCTCGAGCGCACTGTCCAGGTGGCGTGCGCTGCACTGGCCGCCGAGCAGGTGGGTGGAGCACAGCGCGTGCTTAATAACGCCGTGGAGTACGCCAAGAATCGTGTTCAGTTCGGTCGACCCATTGGATCGTTCCAGGCCATCAAGCACAAATGCGCCGACATGTTGCTCGACGTCGAATCCGCGAAGTCAGCGGCGTACTACGCCGCGTGGGCCGCCCAAGAGGACAACGATGAGTTAGCCATTGCGTCGTCACTGGCTAAGTCGTTTTGCTCCGAGGCGTACTTTCACTGCGCCGCGGAGAATATTCAAATCCACGGTGGAATCGGCTTCACGTGGGAGCACCACGCGCACCTGTACTTCAAGCGTGCCAAGAGTTCTGAGCTGTTGCTGGGAGACCCCGCATATCACCGCGAACTTCTCGCGCAGCGCCTCGGCATTTAGTTCAGCGTGCTGGCGCACGAGCAACTCGATAGCGGTCCGTCGAAGCTCGAACTGCGTATTGCAACCACCGCGACGCGACCGGTACTCGATCACGTTCTAATTCTTGTTCACGGTTTACCGCGAGCGCACGGCATAGGACGCCAAGCGGCGGGGCTGTTGCCGGAGCTCGCCGAGCACCTCGCCAACGAGTCGGGTTGGCTAGTGACGTCGGGAACCTTGTCGGGAGTCGGCAGTAGCACTGGAACATTTTCCGCTCACCAGTGGCGCAGCGACCTCTCAGCGATCATTGACCGATTCGATGACGGAAATCGGCGCATCTCACTCGCGGCCTTCGGCCTCGGGGGAGCCCTGGCTCTCGATACTGCGGCTAACGACGAGCGCGTTCGTGGCGTCGCCACGTTTGCGGCGCCGTCGGATCTAGCGCGGTGGTGCGGTGATCCAGACGAATTGCACCAGATCGTGATGTCCGCCGGTGTGGTCGACCCTTCGATCCCTCTGCTGGACGCTCACGCACTGGTCGATGATCTGTTGACCCTCGATCCGCTCGGCGCGGCGAAGGTCATTCCACCGCGACGCTTTCTGATTGGACACGGATCCGACGATCGTGACGTTCCCGTCAGCGAAGCTCGTGCCCTCCTCGCTGCCGCGGACGGTCGCGCCGAACTGCGCGTCATTCAAGGCGCCGGTCACTGGCTGCGCGCCGATCCGCGCATGGTTGCCACCCTTTTGGGTTGGCTCGACCGTCACCGCTAAAGGCCGGCGAGTTCAATCGCTTCGCGCAACTCTCGCGCCGCCGTGGCGGGTTTCGCCGATTCGCTGAGGTAGCGAACCACCACGAAATGACTAACTCCGTGAGCCGCGAGTTCGCCAATGGTGTGTGGTGTGACGCCTCCGGTGACGAACACGGGCCACGCACTCGCCGCACTCGCCGCACTCACGTACTCAATGCCCGTTCCCGCTCGGCCCGGCTTGGTGGGAGTAGCGCACACCGGTCCCGCACTGAGGTAGCTAACACGCTGGACAACTGCGCCGGCTAAGTCCGCGGGCGAATGCGTCGACAGACCCACAATGGCGTCATCGCCGAGGAGTGCTCGGCATTCACTCACCGAGACATCATCTTGTCCGACGTGTACGCCGTCAGCCTCGACGTCAACGGCGAGATCGGGATCGTCATTGATGATGAAGGGAACGTTCAGATCTAGGCAAAGCGCGCGAAGTTCTCGCGCCGCTCGCACAATGTCGCGGCGCTCGGCGTACTTGTCGCGCAGTTGCACGACGTCGACGCCGCCACTGACCACCGAGCGAACAAAATCCGTGAGATCGTCGCGCAGCGCGGTGCAGAGGTACAAACGGCGAGTGGAGAGGTCGAACACCGCGCCCACATTACGAGGCGCTCGAGCGGTGGTCGGGGCGCTCGGGCGAGAACGGGCAGAATAGGAGGGTGCAGATCCCCGCGAAGGCCGACTACGCCATTCGCGCGCTGCTCACCCTGGCGTCAACGGACGAATCGGTCAGCGCCGATCACCTCGCTCACGAACAGGGTCTGCCGCCCAAATTTCTCGGTGCGATTCTCTCTGAACTGCGTCGCGGATCGCTCGTCAGCTCTCAACGCGGTTCGGACGGCGGATTTCGCCTGGCCCGACCCGCCACGGAGATCACGATTGCTGACGTACTGCGCGTACTGGGTGGACCCATGGCCGGAGTTCGCGGAATGCGACCCGAAACTCTGCACTACGAAGGTGCGGCCACGCACCTCCAAGATGTTTGGGTCGCCGTTCGTGCGTCACTTCGCCTCGTGC
The DNA here is from genome assembly GCA_025352305.1 of Actinomycetes bacterium. Classification (GTDB taxonomy): domain Bacteria; phylum Actinomycetota; class Acidimicrobiia; order Acidimicrobiales; family RAAP-2; genus RAAP-2. The sequence goes on along the minus strand of JANXTQ010000207.1, from coordinate 14,875 downwards.
TCGAGCACGTCACCTTGGCCGACGTAGTCAGTGGTCAGTTGCCCGACGTCGTCACGTCGCTCACCAAGGACCCTGACGCCTGGCACACGCGTTCGTGACAATCAGAATTAATACCGACGGTTCCTGTCGCGGCAATCCCGGTCCTGGAGGTTGGGCGTGGGCGGAAAATTCCGAGCACTACGCCAGTGGGGCATCGGCCGATACCACCAATCAGCGAATGGAAGTTCTCGCGGTCATTGAAGCGTTACGAGCGAATCCGGTCGGTGACATCGAGATCGTGAGCGACTCCATGTACGTCGTTAAGTGCTTCAACGATCGCTGGCACGCGGGATGGTTGCGACGCGGATGGAAAAACTCACAAGGCCAGCCCGTAGCGAATCGGGATCTGTGGGAGGACCTGTTCGCGCTGGCCTTCGCAGGGGACCGCACAATCAGTTTTACGTGGGTGAAGGGTCACTCCGGTGACCCCGACAACGATTTCGTTGACTCACTCGCGACCGCGGCGGCGTACTCACAGAGCTCCGCGAGTGCGGGTTGAAAGATTGGCACACGGAGCCAATCAGTAAGATTCAGGACGTTATAAATGCCGTTGCCAGCGAAAGGACGCAGTGTGGCTTCCGAATCCCAGTCGTTTGATGTGGTCGTTATCGGCGGGGGTCCTGGCGGATACGCCGCCGCTTTGTATGGAGCGTCGGGCGGGCTCAATATCGCCATTGTCGAGCGCGACAAGGTCGGTGGCACGTGTCTTCACCGCGGTTGCGTACCGGCGAAAGAGTTCTTAGAAACTGCCCACATTCGACGCACTATTGAGCACTCGGGAGATTTTGGATTTACGACCGGTGAGTTGTCGATCGATTTCGCCGTGAGTCAACAACGAAAGAACGACGTCGTCGACACTCTCTTTAAGGGACTCACCGGCCTCTTGAAGGGTCGAAAGGTCACTGTTTTTTCGGGGACCGGACGACTCGACGCGAACAACGTCGTCACGGTGACCGATGGTGCCGACGCCGGCACCACTCTGGTGGGTGAGCACGTTGTTCTCGCCGCGGGCTCCGTGCCGCGCACCATTGCGGGATTTGACGTTGACACCAAACTGGTCGTGACGTCCGATGAGTTCTTGGAACTCTCCTCGCTGCCAAAATCCGCGGTCGTGATTGGCGGTGGCGCAATTGGCTGTGAGTTCGCTTCGATGCTCGCCGACATGGGAACCTCCGTCACGATTCTTGAAGGACTGCCGGCCATTTTGACCGGCTGTGACAGCGACGTTGCCGCAGTGGTGCAGCGGGCGTTTAAAAAGCGCGGGATTGAGATTCGCACGGACGCCAAGGTCACCGGGCACTCACCCAACAAGAAGGGCACCAAGACCACGGTGCACGTTGAGGGCGCCGACGATATTGAGACCGAACTAGTCGTTATCTCCGTCGGTCGACGGGCGCGCACCGAGGGGCTGCTCGGCGACGGGGCCGGCTTGACGATAAATGAAAAGGGATTCGTCGAGACCGACGGCTCCATGCGCACCGCCAATGCCAAAGTGTTCGCGGTCGGCGACGTGGTGGCCAACACCCCCCAGCTCGCTCACGTCGCCTTCGCCGAGGCGATTGTGGTCATCAAGACCATCTTGGGCGAAAATCCCGTACCGGTCGACTACGACCGCGTGCCGTGGGCCATCTACTCGAACCCCGAAGTGGCTTTCTGCGGTCTGAGCGAAGCGGCCGCTAAAGAGCGCGGTTACGACGTCATTGTTAAAAAGGATCCGTTCGGCGGCAACAGTCGCGCGCGCATCATTGGTGACACCGACGGCGTCGTAAAAGTGATTGCCGAAAAACGTGCCGACGGCACCGCCGGCCAGTTACTCGGCGTACACATGGCGGGACCTTGGGTCACTGAGCAACTCGGTGCCGGATACTTCGCAGTGAACTGGGAAGCCACGGCCGAAGAAGCTGCCGCGCTCATTCAGCCGCACCCCTCGTTGTCAGAAACTTTTGGCGAGACGTTGATTGCTCTCGCGGGGCGCGGTCTTCACGTTGGTTGATGTTCTGCTCCCTTCTCTCGGTGAATCTGTAACCGAAGGCATTGTCATCAAGTGGATGAAAAAGGTGGGCGACCACATCGATCGCGATGAGCCCATCTGCGAGATCTCCACAGACAAGGTGGACTCCGAGATGCCGTCGCCCGCGGCTGGGTACCTACTCAAAATTGTGGCGAATGAAGGCGACACGGTTGAAGTCGGTGCCGTGCTCGCAGTTATCGGCGATAGTGCGGACGCAACGCCCGCAGCGGCGTCGCCCGCGCCCTCAGCAGAACCAAGTGCGCCATCGAGCGCTCCCGAAGTCGTTAGCAACGTTGCGAGCACACCGCCAGCGTCGGCACCGGCGCCATCGAGTGCGGCGACGTCGCGAACGGCGAGCGGTGTGGTCCTATCGCCCGTTGTACGACGAATACTTAACGACGCCGGTGTCGATCCGCGCTCTCTGCGTGGCAGCGGACCGGGCGGATCAATTACGCGTCGCGACGCGGAAGCCGCCGTGGCGAACGGCCCGACTGACGACGTCTCGATTCCGCTCTCCAATGGCCGACGTCGAATGGCTGAGCACATGGTGATGTCGGCGCAGTCCACCCCCCACGGCTTCGTGGCCGTTGACATCGACGCCTCAGTTTTGGCACGGCTGGACGCGATTTCGCGCGTCACTCACGACGGCGATCCAATCCCGGACGAGGCCGTGGTGGCCATTGCCGCCGTGCGCGCGTTGGGAGAGTTTGCGTCGCTCAACTCCACTTTCGCCGACAGCGAAGTAGTACAACACCGCACGATCAATTTGGGTTTCGCGCGACACGGCGACCGCGACGGCATGCTCGTTCCGGTGGTGCACGCCGCGGCGGGACTCACGCTTCGTGCATTGGCCCGTCGATTGGCCGACCTCGATCAACGGCTCCAGACCCGCCAACTCACGACGGACGACCTCATGGGTGGCACGTTCACCTTGATGGGCGCGCCCAGTGCTCACACGCTCTTGAGCCAGCCAATCATCATCCAGCCCCAAGTTGCAGTCCTGTCCGTGGGCGCGCTGCGAACAGTTCCGGTGGTGACTCATCGCGAGGGCGTGGACGTCATTGAGGTGGGTCATCGAATTGTGCTGTCGCTGACCTTTGATCATCGCGTGAGTGATGCGGCGAGCGCCGCGTCGTATCTGGAACGCGTGGGCGAACTGTTGTCGAGTATCGATATTGACGTCGAGCGATAAGTGCTGCGTCGCCGTCACCTCGGTCGCGTGAGCTTCGCTGAAGCCAACGACCTGCAACACGCGCTGCACGGCGCAGCGGACGACTACCTCTTGCTGATGGAGCATCCGGCCACGTACACCCTGGGCGTACGCGCGAACTCCGACGACTTTTTAATCAATCCCGAAACATTGGCGGCCGACATTGTGGTCGCGGACCGCGGAGGCGAGATCACCTTTCACGGTCCGGGTCAAATTGTGGCGTGGGCGATCGTCACGGTGGGAGATGATCCCGGTTCCGGTCGCCAGCACGTCGCGAGTCTTGAAGAGGCCGTGATTGTCACCGTAAATAGTTTCAACACCGACGCAGTTCTCGGTCGCGTCGGACGCCTAGAAGGTTTTCCTGGCGTATGGGCTCATCTCGACACCGCGCCGATCAAGATTGCCGCCGTGGGCGTTCGAACGCAGCGTGACGACCGCGGGCGACGACGAACGCTCCACGGAGTTGCGCTCAATGTCACGGTTGATTTGGCGGCGTTCTCCGCGATTATTCCGTGCGGGATTTCCCAATTTCCAGTGGGCTCACTGCGCTCGCTGGGAGTCTCGGCACCACTCAGCGACGTCGAGGACCGCCTCGGCGAGGAACTCTCTCATCGACTCTCACACGAGTCGTCTGTTGCTTCAGTAGACCGGGGCGCGTCGTCGTCGAGCAACGAACGTCCCTTGATTCGCCGACTACGTCGAGCGGGCGTGAACCCCGACAGCGCACTATCGCTGCGCGAACGTAAGCCGGCGTGGCTACGGGTCCCCGTCCAGATGGGCGAGCAGTATCAGTCGCTGCGGACATTGACCGAAGATTTGAAACTCACCACAGTGTGTGAAGAGGCCGGGTGTCCCAACATCTTTGAGTGTTGGAGCGCGGGTACCGCCACCTTTATGGTCAACGGGCAGCGCTGCACTCGGGCCTGCGGTTTTTGCTTGATTGATACGCGCAAACCGCTCGAATTGGATCCAACCGAGCCGTCTCGCGTCGCCGAGGCGGTCGAACGACTCAACCTGGCTCACGCAGTTATTACGTGCGTGGCGCGCGACGATCTGAGTGACGGTGGTGCGATGGCGATTGCGGACTCCATTCGCGCCATTCGCTCCCGTCGAGCGGACACGAACGTGGAAGTGCTGATCAGTGATCTTCGTGGCGATACGAATTCTCTGCAGATGATCTTCGATGCCGCACCCGACGTGGTGAACCACAATATTGAAACGGTCGCACGACTGCAGCGTGCGGTTCGCCCGAGCGCCAGTTACGCCCGCTCACTTACGGTGCTGGCTCGTTCTCGAGCCGCGGGTCACGTGACCAAATCAGGACTGATGGTCGGACTCGGTGAACGGCCCGACGAAGTTGAAGAGACGTTGATCGATCTCGCGAGCGTGGGCGTCTCCATTGTCACGATTGGTCAGTACCTTCGCCCGAGTGCGCAGCATCTGCCCGTGGTTCGTTGGTGGCATCCCGAGGAGTTTGATCGACTCGCCCAGTTTGGCCGTTCGCTCGGGCTGGCCCACGTGCAGGCGTCACCCCTGACGCGTTCGAGCTATCACGCACGTGACGCACTGAGTGCGTCGACTCCCGTCGCTCTCGGCTCGCGGCGCTCCTAGCGCAACGTGGGCTTGAGCGTCTCTTCGAGTGCTCGAGAAATGTACAGCGCGTACCAACCACCCATGTGGAAACGGTCGCTGTAGACCAAAATATTTCCTGCCGGAGTTTGCAAGTAGAGCGCGCAGCGACTCGTGTGACAAAAAAACGGAGTCGTTTCGATCAGCGGGAACTTTTGCGCCCTCGCGACAATGGGCAATGCTTCGGCGAGAGTGGAGTGCAGCGCAACGTTGTGAAGGACTGCCTCGCAGGTTCGTAAATCACCGCGTCGAGCAAAACAGGACAGGGGAGCTCGCTCGGTAAATCCGGGGTTGAACTGAGGAATCGTCTGAAAAAGAATGATGTGTGAATGGCTCGGCCGCAGGGCAGCGATTGTTGCCGTCATCTCTGCGCCCAGCTGCTTAAGGGTGGCATTTTTGGTGTGGTGCCACGAGACCTTGGTGCCCATTGGCATCACGTATCGCACGTGTTGAGTGTTGATGAACGACAACTCTTCGCGAATAAATTTTCGACAGGAGTATGTTCCAGCGTGTGCGGAGAGTCCCCACGGGCTACAGCCAGGTTTTCCGATAAAAAATAGTTTCCAGTGCAGCTCCGCGGCCACCAGGCTCATTGCGGGCAACCACATTGCGGCCGTGTCATCACCGAAGAGGATGATCCGTCGATGCACGTGACGATCGCCGAAAAGGCATCGAGTGCCGACGTTGGCCGGAACGCCGACGCTCTTGTCCGGATTGAAACACGCCAAGGGAATTTTGTTAAAGACCGGCGAATGTATTTTGGAACCAGGCGGAACGCTCGCACTGAGATCGGGCAACGTGGACTTGGCGAGTGAACTGCCGAGCAGCGTCGTCAACTGATCCATCGTGGGCCGCCAAGCCAACAGGGTGGCCGCGTGCGCCGACGTCGTGCTGAGCAAGGGCGCAAGGAGCGCCATCGTGAGGGCGATCCCCGCGAGGTGCATCTTGGTGGACTTCATTCGCATTGTTGCCTTACGTCGTGCATGGGAGTTCACGGATCGCTCGACCTAGTCGCCCGTGTTTTTCGATGGGTCTATTCATCGTTGACACAAAAGTCTACGGCGTTGCTCGTCGCAAATAACCTCGCGCCGCCGACGTCAATCGCGAGTCCCTACCGCTCGCGGCGACTCAGGCTACGAAGTATTTCGCCTGGGGATGATGACAAATTATGGCGTCGGTGGTTTGCTCGGGGTGCAACTGAAAACCTTCGGACACCTCGACCCCAATACGACCGGCGCCGAGTAGTTCGGCCACTTTGGCGTTATCCATAAGGTCGGGACACGCGGGGTAGCCCCAGGAGTAACGCCCTCCGCGATACTGCTGGCGAAACAGTCCAGTCAAAGTGGGGCCGTCTTCGTGAGCAAAACCCAACTCTTCACGAATTCGGTGATGCCATAGTTCGGCCAGGGCCTCGGCCATCTCCACACCGAGGCCGTGCAACATCAGATAGTCGGTGTAGCGATCTTCGGCGAATAGTTCGGCGCACCGCTGCGACACGGCAGATCCCATGGTGACGAGCATGAAGCTCGCGTAATCGCGATCCGGACTATCGACGCTGCGGAAAAAGTCCGCTACGCACAGGTACGGATCTTGGTGTTGACGAGGAAACGAAAAGCGACAGGCCTCGCTGGTGCGTTCGTCGTCGGTGTAAACAATGAGTTCACCGTTGTCACTCGCGACGCCAAAGTGTCCCCACACGACCTGGGGAATAAGGAGATTCTGTTCTTTGACCATGGCTAACTGGTCGCGCAGAACAGATTTCACACGATCCTTGAACGCCGTGTCATCTTCAGCATCTTCTGGTCGATAGCCCCACTGGTTTCTAAACAGCGCCGTGAGATTCAGGAACTCTGATATCTCATCGATCGACATACCCTTGGCCACGCGTGAACCAATAAAGGGTGGCGTGTACAACTCGTTTGTGTCAACGACGCTCGGACTTCTCGTCGGCAGCCCGTCGGGCGCAACGCCCGCTCCGTCACGCGAACGTCGCGCCACGCGGCGCTGCGAGATTTCGCGTCCGAACGTTTCATCGATCTCACCGGACTTTCGCAGTTCACCGAGGCGGTCTAGTACGCGAAGTCCCTCGAAGGCGTCCTTGCCGTAAAAGACTCGACCCTGATAGGTCTCACGCATGTCGCGTTCCACGTAGGTGCGGGTCAGGGCCGCTCCACCCAGCAGTACGGGCACGTTGCTCAGACCGAGATCGTTCATGACCTCTAAGTTTTCGCGCATGATGAGCGTGGACTTGACCAAGAGGCCACTCATGCCGAGCGCGTCAGCGTGGTGCTGTTGGACGGCGGCGACCATTTCGTTGACGCCAACTTTTATCCCGAGGTTGACGACTTCGTAGCCGTTGTTGGTCAAAATGATGTCAACGAGATTTTTTCCAATGTCGTGCACGTCACCCTTGACGGTGGCGAGCACCACGGTGCCTCGTCCGCCTTGGTCACTCTTCTCCATATACGGCTCCAGAAACGACACCGCTGATTTCATCGTCTCGGCACTTTGTAAAACGAAGGGCAACTGCATCTCGCCCGTCGCAAAAAGGTCGCCCACCTCGCGCATGCCTTCTAACAAGATGTCATTGACAATGTCCAGTGGCGCCACGGGTTCGTCGAGCGCCAACTGAAGATCCTCTTCCAGGCCCACTCGTGCGCCGTCGATGATCCGTCGCCGAAGGCGTTCATGCAAGGGCAGTTCATCCAGATTGCTCTTGGCGTTGTCGGACGTCGAAACACCTTCGAATCGACGCAGCAGTTCTTGCAGCGGGTCGTAATCGTCGCGGCGGTGGTCGTAGATGAGGTCCATACAGATCTGGCGCACCTCGTCGTCGATTCGCGCGAGCGGCAAAATCTTGCTGGCGTGAACAATGGCCGCATCGAGCCCCGCGGCGGCGCATTCGTGCAGGAAAACGCTATTGAGAACCTGGCGTGCGGCCGGATTCAGACCGAACGAAACGTTAGAGAGGCCCAAAATTGTGTGAACGCCGGGCAGCTCTCCCTTGATTCGACGGATAGCTTCAATCGTTTCAATTCCATCGCGACGCGACTCGGCCATTCCCGTTGACAGCGGGAGCGCGAGCGGGTCAATAAAAATGTCGTGACGACTCAGGCCGTAGCGCTCAACGGCGAGATCGGTAATTGCTCGGGCTGCGCGCACCTTCCAGTCAGCGGTGCGCGCTTGGCCCTCTTCGTCAATACACGTGGCCACGACGCCGCAGCCGAACTCCGCCGCGAGAGATAGAAAACCGTCCAAACGAGTTCCCGGTCCGTCACCCTCTTCGAGGTTGACGGAGTTGAGAAGAGCTTTTCCGCCCAGCCAGCAGAGCGCTGAGCGAGCCACGGCGATCTCGGTGGTATCGACCATCACCGGCACCGAGGACTGTGTGGCGAGCCGGCTCATGACTTCATGCATGTCGCTGACTCCGTCGGCGCCGGTGTAGTCCACGCAGACATCAAGAATGTGAGCGCCCTCTTTGATCTGCTCGCGCGCCATTGCGACGCAGGTGTCCCAGTCAGCGACGAGCATGGCGTCTCGAAACTTCTTGGACCCGTTGGCGTTCGTTCGTTCTCCAACCAGCAAGACCGAACGATCTTGGTGATACGGCGTCGACGAGTACAGCGACGCAACCGCGGGGTCGAGTTGCGGGCGTCGCTCACCCGGCGTGAGCGGTCGCACGGCGTCAATAACCGCGGCGAGATGCTCCGGCGTTGTGCCACAACAACCACCAACCGCGCGTACGCCGTACTCCGCGACGAATCGAGAGAGGTGCTCGGCTAACTGCTCGGGCGTCAAGTCGTAGTGCATGAGTCCGTCCACCACGCTCGGTAGTCCGGCGTTAGGCAAACAGGCCAGCGGCAGCGGAGCACTGTCGGCGAGTTGACGAAGAGGTTCGTACATTTCCACGGGACCCGTGGCGCAGTTGAGCCCCAGTACCGAAATTCCGAGCGGCTCGAGCGCGGTGATCGCTGCGCCAATCTCTGTGCCGGGCAGCATGCGACCCGTTAGTTCAATGGTGACTTGGGCTTGGACGGGAACAACTCGTCCGTGGCGCTGCATTGCGCGAAAGCAGGCATTGATCGCGGCCTTGCCGCTCAGCAGGTCATACATCGTTTCGACCAGCAGCAGGTCAACGCCGCCTTCTAAAAGCCCGTACGCGAGCTCTTCGTAGCTCGCGCTGAGAGCGTCGTAACTGATTTGGCCGAGTGAAGGAAATTTGGTGCCCGGTCCCATGGACCCGGCGACAAATTTGCGTGCCGATGGGGTGGAATAGCTGTCGGCGACCTCACGAGCCAACGTCGCGGACGCCAGAGCCAAATCAAAGGCTTGATCCGCAATGTCGTACTCGGCCAGTACGACGGAAAAAGCGCCGAAAGTATTGGTCTCAATGGCGTCCACGCCAACATCGAGAAATGAGCGGTGCAGATCACGAATGACGTCGGGTCGAGTGAGCGTCAAGATTTCGTTGCAACCTTCGAGCGCATCTCCACCAAAGTCGCCAGCACTGAGATCGCGAAGTTGCAGATTTGTCCCGGTGGCGCCGTCGTAGATGACGGTGCCGCGCTCTAGGGCCGCCAGATACGGATCATCGGCCCGCGGGCGTGGCCGCAACGGGTGGTGATCAGTCTCCATGCACAACACAGGCTAGTTGTTTGAATATGTGAGTCATAAGTTCGTGAGCACTCTGAGCGCTCGCAGCGTGACCATTACGCTGCGAGCGTGAAGATTTACACGCGCGACGGCGATGACGGAACGACCGGTCTGTACTTTGGTGGCCGCGTCGCGAAGAGTTCTGAACCAATTGAGGTCAATGGAGCCGTCGACGAAGCTCAGGCGATGTTGGGCTGGGCGCGTTCACTCAGCGAAGCCGGATCCGTACTCAACGAACAACTCATTTCGCTGGAACGTGATCTCTGGGTCCTCATGGCCGAGGTGGCGACGTTGCCCCAAAATCGCCACAAACTCAAAGCAAACGCGACGCTGGTGACGAGCTCAATGGTCGAGGCGCTCGAAAAAGCCATTGATCACTACTCCGAACAAACAACCATGCCCGCCGAGTTCGTGGTGCCGGGTGAAAACCAGATCTCGGCCGCACTCGACGTGGCGCGCACGGTCATTCGTCGCGCCGAACGAGCGGCCGTCGCCTACGCGCTCGAAGGATCTTTCGTTGTTTCTTACCTGAACCGCTTAAGTGACTTAGCGTGGACGCTGGCGCGGTGGGCCGAAGGATCGGTTCACCTCACCGCACGCGAACCTTCGTAAAAAGATAAAGGCAGGCTGTCATGCGTCGCACCGTCAGAATCGGTACTCCGAACGAGTTGGACTCCTTCGCGCTCGTCGCCGTTGTGGCGCGCGCCAGCGACGATCAGTTCACGGTGTCGAGTTTCACGCCGAGCGTTATTGGCGGGGTCGCCTTGCCGCAGAGTTACGGCATTGAATGGGCCAAGCGACAGGGTCTCAGTTCCACCGTCGCTTCTTCGACAGTGCTGCGCTCGTTCGCAACGACCGACGTGACTCTCGTCAGTGGCGGCGACGCACTGTTGAACTCGATTGACGAGTGGCGCCGCATTGCGGCGAGTGCGGTGCGCAGTGCCGGAAATAGATCGGCGGCGCTCATTCTGGCCACCGCAGACGTGACTGATGCTCACAGCGTGGGACGCGCTCTCGGTGAGGGTGCCCTGCTCGCGTCGTACGAATTCTCTGACGGACCCAACGATGAACTCTCCGAGTTCGTGGTTATTCCGGTCGGCACGCTGCCCACCGTTGAATTTCACGACGCTCTCGACGCCGGTTGCCGCGAAGGTGCCATTGTGGGCGACGCTGTCAACTGGGCGAAAAAATTAGTTGACACTCCTCCGGGACAGATGACTCCAAAAGAGTTGGCCAAGCGGGCGCTTCGTCAAATGGAAACTCACAGCACCGTCAGCATTGCGTCGTGGGCCGAGTCCAAGATTGAAGATGAACGTCTCGGCGGACTACTCGGCGTAAGCCGTGGCTCCGCACAGGCACCGCGACTGGTTTACGCCACCTACGACCCGGATCCTTCGGCGGAACTGGTGCACGTGGCGCTCGTAGGCAAAGGAATCACGTTTGACTCGGGCGGGTTGTCGCTTAAGTCGGGTGAAGGAATGATGACGATGAAGACCGACATGTCCGGCGCGGCCGTTGTTCTCGCCGTCCTGAGCGCCGTGGCGCAGTTGGAGCTTCGCGTCAAGCTGACCGTCATTGCCCCGCTCACCGAGAATCTGCCCGGACATCGCGCGATCATGCCGGGAGATGTTCTCACGATTCGAAACGGCAAGACCATTGAGGTGTTGAACACCGACGCTGAAGGACGTCTGGTCTTGGCCGACGGTTTGTCACTCGCGGTGGAAGCATCCCCCGATGCCATCATCGACGTGGCGACGTTGACGGGAGCACAGGTCGTCGCCCTCGGTGATGAGGTGGCCGCGATCTTTTCATCCGACGACGATCTTGCGGCGGCGCTCATGGCCGCTAGTGACGTCAGCGGTGAAGCGCTGTGTCGACTGCCACTGTTTGACAACTACGAGGCCCATATTGAGTCCGACGTGGCGGATATGAAAAACATCGGCAAGCCGGGCAAGGCGGGTTCGATCGCGGCTGCCCTACTACTTCGTCGATTCACCGACGGACTTCCGTGGGCGCATTTTGACATTGCGGGTCCCGGACGATGTGACGCCGTGCGCGGCTACTACACCAAGGGTGCGACTGCATTTAGTGCGCGCACCATCATTGAGTACTTGCGCTCAATGCAGCTCTAGACGGCGAACTCGTTCAGCGCGCGCTGCGACGTTGCGCTCCAAGGATCCCGAGCGGCGGTCGTGGCCGTCGCTTCGTCCAATCAGCACGGTGCCAAAAAGGCACGTTCCCTCGGGAGCGTCAAGAAATGACAGTACGTCGACGTCATGGCGAAAGTTGCCCCACAGCGTCGCGTCAAGTCCGGCCTCTTCAATGAGCAGCAACAAGGACATCGTGGCCATCGCGGCGTCGGTGTACCAGTAGGGGACCGTCCAGTTCTCTCGCTCGCTCAGTGCGGAGCGCCGCTTATCGGATTCGCCGTAACGAGCGAGATAGGTCGGGGGATGACATAACGATGCAACCACGGCGCCCGCGCGCATCAGACCGGCCGAGCGCGGTGCACTGTCTCGCCACGCTGAGTCCGTCGCCGCGGCAAAGTAGTGCGGCACATCTCGTTGAGACACAATCACAAAACTGGTCCCCGCGGCGTTTCCGGCGGTGGGGGCACGCAGCGCCTCGGTGCACATCTGTTCAATGATTTCGAGGTCCACGTCGCTGCCGTCAAAGCTGCGAACCATTCGTCGAGCGCTCAGCGCATGTGCTAATTCCATCGAACGGGTATAGCAAAAGAGGCGGGGATCAATTCCTGACCAAAATGGTAAGGTTTAGGTCTCGAACGGTCCAAGGAGGCCCCCATGCCGTCACCACGAGACCTACTCAACGCCGCGAAAGCGGAAATTACTGAGATTGAGCCCGCCGACGTCGCCGCACGCCTGGACTACTTCCAACTGCTCGATGTGCGCGAGCCCGACGAATACGAGCAGGGCGCAGTGCCCGGGGCCGTGCACGTACCGCGGGGTCAGTTGGAGTTCTCCGTGGAGGGCCGGCTGCCCGACAAGACCAAACCCGTGGCGATTTACTGCGCCGGCGGCGTGCGCTCGGCTTTCGCCGCGAAGACTCTGCAGGATCTTGGATACCAGGAAGTTGTTTCGGTCATTGGTGGCTTTAACCGCTGGAAAGACGATGGTTTGATCTGGGCGACGCCTCGTACGTTGAACGCGGACCAAAGAAACCGTTACCAACGTCACCTGTTGCTGCCCGAAGTTGGAGAAAAAGGCCAGCAGAAACTTCTTGACGCAAAAGTTTTGCTGCTCGGTGCGGGCGGACTCGGTTCTCCGGCGGCCCTCTACCTCGCGGCGGCCGGAGTGGGAACGATCGGCATTATCGACATGGACGTCGTCGACGCCTCAAACCTGCAGCGCCAGATCCTTCACAACCTGGACCGCATTGGTGAGCGCAAGGTCGACTCCGCTAAAAAGACGTTGACCGCCATGAATCCCGACGTGAACGTGGTGACCTACGACGTTCGCCTCGGCGCGGACAATGTTCTATCCATTATTGACGGCTACGACGTCATTGTTGATGGAACGGACAATTTTCCCACTCGCTACCTCGTTAACGACGCCGCACTGATCAAGCGCATCCCGGTCGTTCACGGTTCGATTTTTCGATTCGAAGGACAGGTCACAATTTTCCATCCCTACGTCGGACCGTGCTATCGCTGCATGATCCCCGAGCCGCCGCCGGCCGAGTTGGCGCCGAGTTGCGCCGAAGCGGGAGTGCTCGGAGTTTTGCCGGGAATTGTGGGTTCGATTCAAGCGCTTGAAGCCCTCAAGTTGATCTTGAATCTGGGAGATCCCCTAACGGGCCGTCTGCTCAGCTTTGATGCACTCGACGAAAGTTTTAGAACTTTCAAGGTCCGACGCGACCCCGAGTGTCCCGCGTGCGGAGAGAACGCCGGACCAATCGTCATTGCCGAGTACGACGAATTCTGCTTGCCCCACGCCGTTTTAAAGAGCTAACTCAGCGACTGTAGGTAACAACGGTGCCCGCCACGATGTCGTGAACTGTTCGATTTCGCTGGTCCCATAGGGGACTGAGGTAATTGACCAGTAAGAAGATAAACACCGGCAGCCAGCACAACATCGCGAAACGGATGTCGCTCACGATGTGCGGTGGAATTGATTGGATGTTGAAGTGATTGGGATGCAGTCGCACCCAGTTGGTGTAGTCGCTCAAACGAGCGGAGCTCGCCAGAGTCGCAATAGTGGCGGGAAGGTGTTGGACCATCCATCGGATCACCGAGCGAGCGAGCGATACGCCGTCGGCACCACGTTGATCACGTACCCGGGTACCCAGTGCTCGGTTGCCTAAGGTTTGTCCGGATTTTGAACTAATCAACGCCGCCGCATAGACCAAACTGACCGCCGCAGCAATGACGATACCGGCAGTTCCCTTCACCATTGCGCGCACAATGAGCCCCACGATGAAGAGGGCGACGGTGTCAATGGCCGAGGCGCCCGCGCGCCGCCACCAACCCGCGAGGGGAACCTGCAGTTGCGTATCGAACGTCATTTTTTGCGAGCCCGGGGTGGCGTAGCTGGTCAGCTGCGGAGCGTGGGGCAACGATGCCGTCGTGGCGGGCGTCATTGCCGGTTGTCCGCACGTCGCACAGAGCGCCGCGTCATTCATCTGGGTCCCACAGCGTGAGCAGTACATCGAAGGATCTCCTGACGCCGAAATTCTCATTGCACGACCGGGCAATGGGTGATCGGACCAACAGTTACCTTACGACCTCACATTCGCGCAGTGGTGACAATTGGCGTGACCCCTGAACTCAACGGGCAGGACTCGAAGCACCGTCAAGCATCCAATTGGTCAGTGCATCCATTTCGATTTCTGACTAGCAGTAACACTTTTAGTGCGTTACGTCCGTAGAGAACCGACTCGGTATAACTCCTCGTATCGATCGACCACTGTTGCGAGTGAATGCTCCTGCAACAGTCGAGCGTTCAGCTGGTCATCGCGAGGTCGACTCGCAGAGTTCACACTCCACTGTTCAATGACCGATGCCAGTTGGCCAACGGAGTGAACCTGGCGCCCGTTTCGCCCGTCGACGATGAGGTCATCAACACTTTCGGTGAGCGTCACAACGCTGAGCGAGTGAGAGAGCGCTTCTAGTACCACGAGCGGCTGGCCTTCCCACCGTGACGGCAGGACAAAAAAATCACTCGCCGCGAGCCATGAAGAGGCGTCACTGCGATACGGCAGTATCCGAGCCAACGGGCGCAATGAGTCGCTACTGGCCCGGTCGCGCAACTCGTCAAAGAGGGGTCCATCGCCGAAGCAAAGAACTTCGGGACTGTTGTCTCCCATTTGCTCTC
>JANXTQ010000183.1 GCA_025352305.1 Actinomycetes bacterium | reverse complement strand
CGATACAAGCGTCCATTGCCATCTTCGCTGATCAGGAGGCTACCGTCTTTCATTTCTAATATTCCAACGGGTCGACCGAATGTTCTCGGTCCAGATGCATCGAGAAGGAATCCAGTGAGAAATTCTTCGTAGTGACCTTTGGGACGACCAACGTGCGTGCAAGCCACGACCTGCGCGCCACGAGACATCAGATCTTGAAACAGTGGCACCGCCGCGCGGATACGAAAGTCGTCAGTCACTTCGTAGCGGCCGTCGACGAGGTGCAGAGGAGTATTGAAATCAACGCGCACGAGAACCCGACTGTGAGCGAGCGAACCCCACTCGTCAATCGTGGGCAGGCGGAAACTCAAGAGACTCTTCCTACGACGCGACTGAGATCCACGAGACGATTGGAGTAGCCCCACTCGTTGTCGTACCAACCAAAGATCTTGACCAGACTCTGGTTCTCACCTAGCGGCAACACCATGGTCATCAGCGAGTCAAAGGTGCACGACGCCGACTCGCCGACAATGTCACTGGACACAATGGGCTCGTCGCTGTAGACGAGCACGTTATGCAGGGACCCGGCCGCGGCGGCGCGAAACGCCTCGTTGACTTCATCGACCGTGGTTCGACGCGTGATCGCCGTGAAGTCGGTTATTGAACCGTCGGGCACCGGCACGCGCAGCGACGTTCCGTCCAGTTTGCCCTTCATGGCTGAGAGCACCAGTCCCGTAGCGCGCGCGGCGCCGGTGGAGGACGGGACAATGTTGATCGCCGCGGCGCGAGAGCGGCGTAGGTCGCCGTGGGCGAGATCGAGCAGATTCTGATCGTTGGTGTAGGCGTGGATGGTGGTCATGAGACCGGTCTCTACGCCAAAGGCGTCGTCGAGCACTTTGACCATGGGAACAAAGCAGTTTGTCGTGCACGAGGCGTTGGACACCACGAAGTGCTCGCGAGGATCAAAGGTGTCGTCATTTACTCCCACGACAAAGGTGGCATCAACGTCAGACGCTGGAGCCGAAATAATGACCCGTCGTGCGCCACCAATGAGGTGAGCGGCGGCGCTGTCGCGCGTAGTGAAGCGGCCGGTCGACTCAATGACTACCTCAACGCCGAGCTCACCCCACGGGAGTTTCTCCGGGTCCCGTTCGGCCAGTACGGCAATTTTCTTGCCGTCGACACTGAGGGAACTCTCGTCGTGGCTGACCGGCACGCGCAGTCGTCCTTGGGTGGAGTCGAACTTCAGCAGGTGAGCGTTAGTGGCGGTGGAGGTCAAATCATTGACGGCCACAATTTCAATGTCCGGTGCGGCGAGCGCGGCGCGCAAATAGCCCCGCCCGATTCGTCCGAACCCATTAATGCCTACGCGTACGGTCATGTCCACTTCCTTAGAGCCGGTAAATCATGCCACCAAATCGCTCAGACACTGTGCCAACTTCACTTCGTCGTGCACGCGGGGGTTCTTACCGGTCACGTCAATGTCAATAATTCGCTGTGCCGGCTCGCCGCGGGTCAACAGTGAATTGGTCGAGTGAATCACCTCATCGAAGCGAACCCCGTGGCGCTGCAGGGCAAAGAGGTGGTCCGCGAGGCTGTATCCACTGGTTTCGGGGTCCTGTTCGTGCAGATTGGCGACCAGCACTACGGTCGCCGCCGTAGCCGAGAGTGCTTCACGAACCCCAGGCACGACGCAGGCGGCGAGAACGCTGGTGTAGAGCGACCCCGGTCCAATGACCACCACGTCAGCGCGACAGATGGCGTCGAGAACCCCCTTCGGTGCGTGAACCTCAGCCGGCTCCGTGCTCACCCGGCGAATACTGCTCGACGCCGCGACCTCACTTTGACCCTCGGTTCGACCCTCACTGGTGCGCGCCACGAGGGTGACCGCTTGCTCGCTGGCGGCCAGCACGGTGCCCGTCACCCCGAGAACCTGAGCGACTGACGTAATGGAGGATTGGAGTTCTCCGGTGGCGTCAATCATTCCGGCTAAGAGCAGATTGCCGAGCGCGTGACCCTTCAGCTCTCCGGCGCCAAATCGATGTTCCAGGTGTGCACCCAGTGGATTGTCGGGATCGGCCAGGGCCGCCAAACATTTGCGCAGATCTCCAACAGCCGCAACGTCCAACTGGGCGCGCAGTCGACCGCTCGATCCCCCGTCGTCGGCGACCGAGACAATGGCCGTTAGTTCACTGGTTAGTGAGCGCAGTGCGCGCAGCGTCACGGCGGTGCCGTGGCCGCCGCCGAGGGCGACCGCCCTCATCGATCGACGTCACGGTGCGACACGGCAACCGAAAAGTCGAGGCGACGACCAATCTCTTCAGCAATGGCGACGCTGCGGTGACGTCCGCCGGTGCAGCCAATTGCAATGGACAGATAACTCTTGCCCTCTTTGGCGAAAGCGGGAATCTGCCAACTGAGTAGTTCAATGACGTCACCTAAGAAATGCTGCGCGTCACTCTGCTCTAAGACGTAGCTCGACACCGGCTCGTCGAGGCCGGAGAAGGGTCGCAACTCTTCGACCCAGTGCGGATTGGGCAGGAAGCGACAGTCAAAAACAATGTCCACGTCACGCGGCAGTCCGTGCGAGTAGCCGAAGGACTGAATGGACACCTTCATTGCACCGGGGCCGTCAGCGGTGTGAAACGCCTCGCTGATGCGGTGGCGCAACTGATTGATATTGAGGCTGCCCGTGTCAATGACGAGATCGGCGCTCATCTTGATGGACTGCATCAGGGCGCGCTCGGCCGCAATCGCGTCGGCGACCGACGGTGCTGGAAAGGGGTGGCGACGACGCGTGCCCTCGAAGCGGTGAATGAGAACCTCGTCCGGTGCTTCTAAGTACAGGACTTTGGCGCTCTCGTGCTGCATGCGCAGTTCGTTCAGGACAGCCAAGAACTGGTCCGGCACCACTCGACCGGAGCGTCCGACCACGAAGGCCACGCCCACGAAGTCCGGTGAACCGGACACCGCCAGATCGCTCACACGAGCGATCAACTCGAGGGGCAGATTGTCAATAACGAACCAACCAAGATCTTCGAGGGTCGCCGACACCGTGGAGCGACCGGCTCCGGACATCCCGGTCACGAGCAAGATCTCATTCATTCGGCGAGACCTCCTTCGTGATCCGTGGCGTCGATGCCGCGTGTAAATGATCGTAGAGGGTGCGAGCAACCCGCTCGGGTACGCCGGGCACCGCTCGCAGCTCCTCCAAGGTCGCCCGACGCAACGTTTCGAGTGAACCAAATGCACTCATGAGTAGGGCTTGGCGAGAGGGGCCTAGACCCGCTACCCCGTCCAGGGTGGAACTGACCATGGCCTTGCCGCGCTTGGAGCGGTGAAAGCCAATGGCGAAGCGGTGAGCCTCATCGCGAACGCGCTGGACCAGATAGAGCGACTCCGAACCACGTTCTAACGCAATGGGTTCACTGACCTCTGGTCGATAAAGCAACTCTTCACGTTTAGCCAGCGCCACGAACTGCACGTCATCGGCCCGTGGTGACACGTCGTCGCGCGCCGCGAGCGCCGCGTTCAACTGACCAATGCCCCCGTCAATGATGATGAGATCCGCGTTCGGAAACTTCTGATCTCCCCCCTCAGCACTCCAGTGCTCCAGTCGACGACGAACCACTTCACGCATCGCGCCCACGTCGTCATTTCCGAGGACGGTTTTGACGTTGAAGTGGCGATAGTCAGATTTTTTGGCTAAAGCGTCTTCAAAAACCACCATTGATCCAACGTAGTTGGTGCCCTGGAGGTGACTCATGTCGAAGCACTCCACGCGCCAGGGGGGCCGAGACAGTCCGAGCGCCGTGGCGAGTTCCGACAGTGCGCGCGAGCGAACGTTGTGATCATGCTCGCGACGCAAAGAGTCCACGCGCAGCACCTCGGTCGCGTCACCGCGCACCATGCTGAGCAGGTGTCGGCGCTTTCCGCGCTGGGGCGCCACCAGCGATACGGCGCCGCCGCGTAGACGACCGAGGAATTCGAGTGACACCTCACTGGTCGTGAGGTCGTCGTCCACCAGAACCGTGCGAGGTACTTCGTCGGCGTGCACGTAGAACTCGCCGAGGGAACGCTCCACGATCTCGGCGTCATTTTCGTCAAAGGAAAGATCCAGCAACAACGCGTGGCGGCCAACGACCCGACCGTGGCGCACGCGAAAGAGCACGACCGCGGCCCGAGAGCCGCTCTTGGCGAGACTGAGGGCGTCAAGATCGCTCGAGTCGTCCAGAACAATTCGTTGAGTCTGCGCGGCTGATTCCAATGCGACGAGGCCGTCGCGCGCTCGAGCGGCACCTTCGTAGTCTCTTTCGCTCGCGCAGAGCTGCATGCGTTCGTTCAGACGTCGACGCAGCGTGGCGACCTCTCCATCAAAAAAGGCACCGAAGGAACTAACGAGTTCGTCGTAGTTACTCTGATCAATCGCCCCGATGCAGGGACCGGAACATTTCTTTACGTCAAAGAGAAGGCAGGGTCGTCCTCGGCGACGATGATCTTCGAACTTGGATTCACTGCAACTTCTCAGCGGAAATGCCTGCAGCAGTTCGTCGATTGTTCTCCTCAACGGGCGAACGTGCGCGAAGGGTCCGTAGTAGGTGACCCCCTTGACGTGAGTGCCACGCGTTGTATACGGGCGAGCAAACGGGGTACGAAAGTCGAGCGCGAGGAAGGGAAAACTCTTATCGTCCTTCAAGCGCATGTTGTAACGCGGCTGGTGGGTCTTAATCAGTTCGTTCTCGAGGATTAACGCATCCACTTCGGAGTGCGTGACGATCCACTCGACGCCAGCGGCCTCCTGCATGAGGGTGCGTGTTTTGAAGTCCAGGCCGGACGGCCGTTGAAAGTAGTTCGACAGTCGCTGGTTCAGTGACCGCGCCTTGCCAACGTAAATAACGGTGCCGCGGTCATTTCGAAAGAGGTAGCACCCAC
>JANXTQ010000153.1 GCA_025352305.1 Actinomycetes bacterium | reverse complement strand
GCCTATGGCACCGGTGGTCTTTTCGATTATGGACTGCAGCGCACTGACCTCGGGAGCAGTCGGAGTTCGCCACAGTATTGCGGTCGGTGCTTACTACGACGGACTGATACATCACGCGGCGGCCATTCCCGATCTCACGTGGCCGACCGCTGGCAAACCGGGTGCACGCGGGTGGCAGATTCGCAACACCGTTGACTCCAATTCAGTGGCGCGCTGGACTGAACAGACGGTCTTCGGCGCCAATAGCGGGGTGCACAACTGCTACATCGGTATGGAGTTTGATACGGCGGACGGAACCAACTCTTTTGGTTATACGAGGATGCTGCGTTTTGTCATTGAATGCAATCACGTGCGCCAGCGAGGAGTGGTGATACGCGCGAGCTCCTCGACCGCCGCGCAGTTGTATGGATCGCAGCTGACCTGGCAGGGCAATAGTGGGAATCCCTCGAGCGCGTACGTTGGTACCCTCACGAGTTCGATTTCTGCGGGGACGTGGAGTAAATCGCTCGGTTTTGCGAGCGGCACGACCGTCGCGGCTTACGACGGCGAGATCCTGATCATCAAAGATTCTGCGGGTCTGAACCCGCAAGCCGTCATGGTGAGAGGACACAATCCGATTGGTTCGACGTCCATCTCTACCTATCAGTTCATTGCAGCCTCCACCTTTAGCGCAGGAACAGTTGAAGCCGTTCCGAGCGCCTGCGTGGTGGGATGGCCCTCACCGAGCGCACCCGGTTGGAGCGGCGCAACCGCCACCGACCCGTCCAATCTGCGGCGCGGTTCGCTGAACTGGAATATGGAGAGCGGCGGCTCCACTCTCGCGGTCGCGACCTGCCCCCTGTTTGTATCTCCGGGAGCAACCTTTGCCGTTTTTGGCAACGTGGATCTAGTCACGTATGCGTCTGGGCTCGTACAGAACTACGGAACGCTGCAGGTCCACGGTGCGTTCGAAGGACATGTCTCGAGTTACGCCGAAATCACGAGCACGTATCTCGGTGCGTCGATTCCCGGAACGCCGAGCGTGTGTCTCGGCCAATCGGTTCCGCGAGTTCAAATCAACGACAACACGTCGCTGCAACTGAATTCGGGCCTAGCCCTACTCGTCGCGATCCCCGCACAAGTTGGTGTCCCGATTACGTATCTCGGCTGGTACGTCGGAGCCAGCGGCGCTGCGAGTGTGAGCAATCACTGGCTAGCGCTACTGGACAACAGTTTCTCGTTGGTCGCCACCACGAACGATCTGGGACCCTCGGTGGTAGCCAAGACCGCCTACGGCGCACCGATTGCACACACGGCAGCGGGAGCATCGTCGAGCTACACCCCCAGTTATACGGGAGTGATGTACATCGCAATTTGCGTCGTCGCCGCTTCGATGCCGACCGTGACGGGCACTAAATTTCTTAGTGCTGCACTGAGCGGACATTTGGGTGGCGGACCCGTCTTGTGCAGCGAGACAACAGTCGTGCAAAGCTCGGCGCCACTGTTTCCTTATACGTTTGTTCCCGTCAACAACGTGGGGGCGATCCCATACGTCTGGGCGGCGGGTCCAGCGTGACGATTTTCACCGAGCGTGCGCGCCCTTCGCGCTCAGCGCAGTGAATAGAGCGTCAATGAATCAACGCCACTGGGGCCCACGACGCTCTATGGTCGCCATGCTCGTTGTACTTAACGTGAGTGTTGCGACGTCACTCATTGCGTCGGCGGTTTCAATCGTGCTGCCGCATCCCGCCACGCCGACGCAGATCACGGCGCTGGTCGCAAAGTCCACCGCGATCTCCCAACTACCAGCTCACCTCGTGCCGCCACTGAGCCAACTGGCGTTGGATACGGCTACGAACAGCGTGTTGCGCGCACCAACTGTCTGTAAGACCGTAACGCGGGCGTGCACTTTTGGTAATACTCACGCGCACAAATTGGTCGTCCTCTTCGGCGACTCGCACGCGTGGATGTGGATCAATGCCGTGAGTCCCGTCATGATCCACCAGGGCTACCGACTGCAACTTTTGGCCTACCCCGGATGTCCTGTGGCGAAACTCTCCATTTGGGCAGCACCCATACTTTCCGTGTTCACCGCTTGTGACAAGTGGCGTGCGGCGACCGTGCAACTGATCAAAAAGGAGTCGCCGACGCTCGTTCTGCTGAGTGAACGAACGGCACAACTCTTTAGGACCGCCACGGCGTTGGTGTCAGCGAAGCAAATTACGACGGGTCTCGCCTCGACGGTTAGGGCATTGAGTTCGGGCGTTACGAAGGTGGCGATAATTGGTGACATTCCTACCTTTACCCATCTCGCCTCGCCGGTGACCTGTTTGGCAATTCACGTAACTTCGGTGCAAAAGTGCGCGACGCCCTTAAACAATCCGGATCCCGCCTGGTCAAGTCACGCGGGAGCGGAGCTCGCCGCCGCGAAGATTTCTGGCGCAACATTCATTGATCCGACTCGGTGGATGTGCCACAAATCTCGCTGCTCAGAAATTGTGGGCAATCTTGCGGTCTACTTCAACGGATCGCACGTCAGTGCAACGTACGCAGCGTTTGTTTCCACGGTCATGGGACTGAAGATCGCGCCGCTGATTAAACTGGGGTAGCGAAAAGCGGGGAATTTCTCGCCACGGAGATTGCAATTTCCTCGGTCGAAAAACGTGCCCCCGGCAGGAATCGAACCTGCGCCACCGGCTTCGGAGGCCGGTGCTCTATCCGCTGAGCTACGAGGGCGAGAGAACTCACACTACTGGTCACCTCTTTAATAATTTTTGACGGAGACCGGTGCCACGTCACTGTCGGAGTGGAGGAATTGGCGAATTATGGTCGTGACATGTGCGCCGCAGCAATTAATCCAATTCTGCTTCCCACGGGGTCAACAGTTCTGAATGATGACGTTCTCATTGGCGGCGTGTCGCTGAACTCTCTCGCCGAGGAGTTTGGAACACCGTTGTTTGTATACGACGAAAGAACACTTCGAGAGCACTGTCGAGAGGCTGCGGCGTCATTTGACCCCGGCGTCGCGTTTGCGTCGAAGTCGTTTTTGTGTGGGGCGATGGCACGACTTGCTGTGGAAGAAGGTCTCTGTATTGATGTAGCGACCGAAGGGGAACTCGACCTCGTCACACGAAGCGGAGTGAGTCCCTCACAGATTGTGGTTCACGGAAATAATAAATCGACTTTGGAAATTTCACGAGCAATCGACTTAGGTGTTCACCGACTGGTCGTTGACAATTTTAATGAAATTGAACGCCTGCGAACTTTGGTAGACATCCAGCGTCCTATTAAGTGTCTGCTGCGCGTGACGCCCGGCGTCGAGGCTCACACCCACGAGTTTGTTCGAACCGGTCAGGAAGACACCAAGTTCGGGCTCTCTATTTCGCGCGGTGATGCTCAAAGAGCAATTGAAATGTTGAGTGACATGGCCGGCGTTGAGCTGGTGGGAATTCACTGTCACATTGGTTCACAGATTTTTGACGTCGGCGCGTTCGACGCGACTATGGCGATTCTCGGAGAGTTCTTGCGCGCCACGACGCTAAAGGAAGTATGTATCGGCGGAGGTCTCGGCGTCGCCTACGTAGAAGATGAGCAGGCTCCCACCATCAGCGAATGGGGAGCAGCCGTGCGCACAGCGGCCGAGAAATATTTAGATAAAGAAACCCGGGTCACCGCCGAGC
>JANXTQ010000117.1 GCA_025352305.1 Actinomycetes bacterium | reverse complement strand
GCTCGGATAACCCGACAGTCCACCGCGCTGGCGTAACTCTTTAAATCCGTAGCGACGACCGGTGAGCAATTTGTGCGCGTACGTCTGATGACCCGTGTCAAACAGCAGTATGTCCTTCGGCGATTCGAATACTCGGTGCAGTGCCAACGTCAGTTCGATCACGCCGAGGTTGGATCCGAGGTGGCCGCCCGTTTTCGTCACTGCGTCGATGATGAACTGACGCATCTCTTCGGCGAGTTGATCGAGTTCTTCATAACTGAGGGGCCGAATGTCGGCGGGGGTCTCAATCGACGCAAGAATCATCAAATCACCTTATCGGCGCGGATGTTGGGCGTGGGAGCCGACAGAGCTCCGAAACTCACCGCAACGATCACGATGACGCAGATCACCGCCATCACCAAGAGTCCGCCGGCGGCCCCGAGGTGGTCGCTCGCGAAGCCAATGATCGGTGCACCCGCTACCCAGCCCACGTAACCTGCAGCGGTAAAACTGCCGACGGCCCGTCCCGGAGAGCTCGAACGTTGAGCAATTGTTCCCATAACCAGGGGCCAAAAGAAACTTGTTCCTGCGGTGGCGCCCGTCAGGCCGAGGGCCGCTACAAAGGGTGAGTTAGTCGCAACTTCGAGCACCAGGCCGCCCGCGCAAACAGCAGAGCCGATGATGAACGCCCGCGCGAGAGGCATTCGTCGCAGCGCTCCGGCGCCCACAATTCGAGCCAGAGCCGCGATGGAGTGGCCAATGACGTAGGCGCCAGCACCGACCAATATTCCTGCGCGCAGATGGTGACGTAAGTACAACACCCCCCACGTAAAGGCACCCCCTTCGGTGATCTCCGCCAGAGCAAAAACGAAGAGGAACGTGAGCAGTCCGTCACTGCGCAGCGATCGATCAATCGATGGAGCCTGCGGAGCGCTTTCACCTAGCGGAGTCAACGTGGGTGAGTGTGCCACGTGGTCGCGGTCGAGAATCTCTCCGGGCGGTCCGCGAAACGACATCAGGGCCGCCAGAATCGTGACGACGCTCACCGCGGGCCACAGTGCTCGCCACGACACTCCCGCCGCCAGAGCGATGGAGCCACCGAGAGCGCCGAGCAACGCTCCAATGTTAAATATCGAGTGAAAGCGAACCAGTGAGCCCGGTTCGTTCGCAAAGAGCACGGTGGCGGGCGCATTCATGGCGGCATCGACGCACCCCGCAGCAATTTGAGTAACGCCAAAGGCAATAGCAAACAGGGCCGTCGAGTGCGTGAACTCTGGTGGCCACGCCGTAACGGCCCACACGATCAGGAGTGCGCCAAGAAGTCGCAATGATCGAAGATGCCGAGCCAGACGTCCGACAATGGCTCCGGCGAATCCGGCGGTACCCACGGCAACGGCGAGCACCACTCCGAGAGCCGAATCACTGAGGTGAAAGGAACGCTGGATATCCGGTAGCGCCATAGCCCACGCACCCCAAAATGCGCCGAGGAGGGAGAAACTGGATACGACCACTGCGGGCGCACGCAGGACGCCACGGCCAGAGGTACTCACGAGAACCCACGGTACGCTACCGCCATGACTACATCGACTCTTCTGTCTAGCGACGTCGTAGAACGAGTACTGGACGAAGCGCTCTCTCGCGGCGGACAGTTCGCTGAACTGTTCTGCGAGGACCGCCAAACCATGACATCCTCGCTCGACCAGCGCCGAATCGAAGAGATGGGTTCGGGACGTGATCGTGGCGCCGGGGTGCGCGTCGTTGTTGGCGAGACCACGGGATTTGCCCACACCGCCGATATGTCCGAAGCCGGACTGCTAGCGGCCGCTCGCGCCGCGGCGGCCGTGGCGCGCGAAGGTGGCGCACGAACACGCTCGGTTGACCTCGACGCCCTGCGAGAGCACGAAGCGCGCGCTCAGATACTGCCCGGCAGTACCGATAAGGCGAAAAAAGTTGAACTTCTTTTGCACGCCGATGACGTGGCGCGATCCCAGGGTGGCGCCATTTCGCAGGTGATGGTCGGACTCGGTGAGTCCTCTCGACGAATTTTGGTGGCCAACTCCGAAGGAACATTCGTCAGCGACCACCAAGTACGCACTCGATTCAATATTCAGTGCGTCGCCGTTGGTGACGCCGGTATGCAGACGGGGTATGAGCCAATCGCAGGAACGGTCGGAATGGAACTGCTGTCGCTCGACCGCGTGAGTGACGCAGCGCAAAAGGCCGCGCAACAAGCGTTGACCAAGTTGAACGCGGTGCCCGCTCCGTCGGGAGATCTGCCCGTAGTTCTCGCTGGTGGTTCCGGAGGAATTCTCTTTCACGAGGCGTGCGGTCACGGGCTGGAAGCTGACGCAATCTTGAAAGAAGCGTCGGTGTACGCCGGTCAAGTGGGCGAACTGGTAGCGAGCCCCCTGGTCACTCTGGTCGACGACGGAACTGTCTCGGGTGAGTGGGGCTACTTGGCCGTTGACGACGAGGGGCGCGCGTCAGGGCGAAACGTACTCATTGAAAATGGAGTGCTCACCGATTACATGTGGGACTACTTGCGCGCGCGCAAGCAAGGACGCGCGTCGTCGGGAAATGGACGCCGCCAGAGTTACCAACACCTTCCCATGGTGCGCATGACCAATACGTATTTGCTCGCCGGAAGCGAATCAGCCGACGAGATCATTGCTCAAACGCCCCGCGGCGTCTACGTGGCTCAACTCGGCGGCGGTCAAGTCAATACGGCGACGGGAGACTTTGTTTTCGGAATGACCTCCGCTTTCATGATCGAAGACGGCAAGATCACCACGCCGCTACGAGACTGCAATCTCATTGGCAACGGACCCGACGTTCTTAAGCGCGTTGACGCCGTCGCCACCGACTTTTCCATGACCCCGGGAACGTGCGGCAAAGACGGTCAACAGGTTCCCGTCGGCACCGGTCAAGCAACGATGCGTCTGACGGGCGTCACTATTGGAGGAACCGCAGCGTGAGTGAACTACTGCAAAAGGCACTCGGCATCGTTGAGCGAGCCCAGGGCAACGAGCAGATTGAAGTGTTCGTTGCTACGGGTACCGACACCGACATTCGAGCGTACCGAGGCGAGATTGAGGATCTCACGACGGCGTCGAGTGCCGGCGTGTCCGTACGAATCCTCGTTGATGGCGAGAGCGGCGCCCAGGTCGGTTCGGCGTGGGCGGGTGCACTCGATGAGGAGTCCATTACCCACGTGGTCAATGAAGCGCGCGACAACCTGCGTTTTGCGAGTTACGACGAGTTCATGGCCTTTGCCCGTCCGGACGGCGTGGCGCCGGCGTCGCTCAATCTGGTGGACGCGGGCGTTGCATCTACGGCCATTGACGACAAAATCGCGATGGCCATTGAGTTGGAGCGAATTGTTCGCTCGGGCGACGCGAGAATTCGACAGGTGGATTCTGCGAGTTATTCGGACTACATCGCGGCCGCGGCGATTGCCTCGACTCAAGGCATCGCGGTCCTCAGCGAACAGACGGGCGCGTATCTGTCGGTGGAAGCAATTGCATCCGACGACAGTGGGGACCAGACGGGGTGGGGACTATCGGTAGGTCGAGCTCCCCGCGATCTCAACGTCCAACAAGCGGCCGATGACGCCATTCGTCGCGCGACGCGGATGCTCGGCGCCGTCAAGCCGGCCTCAATGAAGGGCGTCGCCGTATTTGACCCGCGCACTGCCTCGTCGCTGCTCGCAATTATTGGTTCAGCTCTCTCGGGTTCGTCGGTCACGAGAGGTCGATCATTCTTCGCGGATCGTGTGGGCGAACAGGTCGCGGCCCCGATGTTCACTCTGATTGACGACCCAACGGATCCTCGCCACTTCTCAGCTTCGGTGTACGACGGTGAAGGTCTGGCCTGTCGGCGTAATGTGCTCATCGAAAATGGGCGTCTTCGCGGTTTTGTTTACGACACCGAGTCCGCTCGTCGAGCCGGTACGGCGTCGACCGGATCGGCCTCGCGCGGCGGTCTGGCGGGTTCACCGAGCGCCAGTTGCCGCGCTCTGATGCTGAGCGCCGGCGAGAAAAATCAAGCAGAGATTCTCGCCGCGGTGGGTGAAGGAATATTTGTCGAGTCACTCACGGGAATCCACTCCGGGGTCAATCCCGTCTCGGGTGACTTTTCCGTCGGCGTAACGGGCCTCATGATTCGAAATGGTCAACTCGCTGAGCCCATTCGTGAGGTGACCGTCGCCTCGACATTGCAACGAATGCTGCTCGACATTCTCTACGTCGGAAATGATGTCGAGTTTCTGCCCGGTAGTGCTGCGGGTCAGTCGATTGCCATTGACGGCATCTCGCTCTCGGGAGCGTAGGTACTCAGTCCGACGACGTTGAGCTGGTCGTCGCAGGAGCGCTCGACGCCGTCGTGGGTGTGCTCGGGGTGCTCGGAGATGGCGCGCTCGCCGGGGCGGGAGCGTCGCTAGAACTCGGTGCGGACGCGGGCGCAGCACCGGCGGTTTTGGAGCTGCGACTATCCGTCTTGTAGAACCCGCTGCCCTTAAAAACGACGCCAACAGCGGAGAAAACCTTGCGTAGGGCGCCGCCACACTGCTCACAGGTGGTTAGCGCATCGTCGCTAAATCGTTGAACGACCTCGTGACGTACGCCACAGGCCGTGCATTCATATTCGTAGGTAGGCATCAGCCAAACTCCTGGTGCGTGGGTGCGCACAGATTACCGTGCGTTCGTCGAGGCTCAACGCGCTCAGTAGTCTGGCGCAGTGGACGACTTCCACCAACTACGGCGCACGACGCGTGACGGCACGTTTCCACGCGAGGTGGGACCGTCGGAGGTGGGACCTCGACGCGCGCTCGCACGAGGCCGGGTCTATATGGCGCCCGAAACCACCGCCATGGTCGCGGCCAATACGGTCAACAAGGGCGACGTTCTCGCTACTGCTCGCGTCGCAGGAATTCAGGCCGCCAAATCCGCGGCGACCTTGTTGCCCATGAGCCACACCGTGCTCGTTGGAAGTACGTACATCAACTTCAATATTGCGGACTGCTACATCGAAGTTGAAGCAAGTGTGGATACGGTCGACCGTACGGGCGTTGAAATGGAGGCAATGACGGCCGTCACAGTCGCGGCACTCACGATCTACGACATGTGCAAGTCGTCAGACCGCACCATGACCATCGAGGCCGTGGCGCTGTGGGAAAAGTCGGGCGGCCGATCGGGCACGTGGCGCCGAGAAGACCCGGACGCTACGCCTCGTTAACGCCCACTTGTTTCAGTAGATCTCGAAATCGTGAAGGGTGAGCGGGTGTGAATCCCACCCTCTCGTTATTATCGAACGTGATTTCGATCGAGTGCTGACGTCGCCATCGTCGCGGATCTCGGGTGTACCAAACACCTCGATCGTCCACACCCCATTTCGGCAACGAACCATTAGGGAACTCGTCGGCCGAGCGCATAACGAATGACACCACGTGGCTCAGTTCAATTCGTCGAGGCCGACCGAGGATTTTGGTAAATCCGTGGAGAACCAGGGTCTCATCGGTAAGCCCACAGACACGGTCTTGGTAAAGAATCCTGCTCATGGAGCGGTCCTTTCTAAGACGAATGCTGATACTGACGGGTTGGTCACCCTACAGCGTAATCTCCGTACACCGAAATTGACAGGGAGTGAATTTATGAGCACGATGCGCGGAGGCACCGAAGAGAGTCGCGAGCGCAAAATCGCGTTGTTCATGACGCTGGTTCACGCCTTTGAAAACCAGTCTCCCATAACCCAAGAGGAAATAGTCAGTCACCTGACGATTGACGAGTTCCCCGTGACGACGATCGTGCCGAAGCGCAAGTTGGCGTACGAAGGCAATGAGAATGCATTTCGCCAAAAGTTCGAGCGCGACAAGGCCGCCATCCGCGATCTCGGCTTTGAGATAACCACGACCAAGAACTCCTACGGCGCCGACGCCTACTGCATTGACCCCGCGTCGGTCTACGTTCCTTCAATTGATTTCAGCGACGAAGAGTTTGACCTCGTCAGTTGGGCAACGAGTCTGCTGGGCGTCGGTACCGCCGGCGTGGGCCGTTTGTTCGCCGACGGCCCGGTCCCCGAGGGGGGAGTTGAATTCTCCCCGATTCTTCAGCCGCTCACTCGAGCAGTGGCGAACAAGCGAACTGTCCGCTTCAACTACCGACGCAGCAACGACAAAGTTAAAGAGCGTGAGATCGCGCCGCTGGAAATCGTTCTCTGGCGTGGCCAGCCCTACGTGGTCGGCGTCGAACTCAAATCCGAGATCGTCAAGGGATTTAAGGTGTCGCGCATTACGTCAGTCCCGACACTGGGAACCAGCGTTTACCTACCCAGTGATGAATGGGTTGGGGACGCTCGATCGTGGACGCCGGCGCCCTCGCTCGAAGGAGAGTCACTCTCCGTTCACTTCGTCACGAGCGCAGCGTTTGGCCAACTGATTCGCGGCGAAATTGACGTCGAAAGTGTCACGTCGCTCAGTGGGGACTCCGTCGAGGTATCGATTCGATGTGGCTCCCTCGAGTCCGCGCGACGAATGTTGTTGTCCTTTTCGGACCACGTTCATTCGCTGGGACCTAAGCCCGTCAACGCGGCACTCGCGACGTGGTTGAAAAAGGTGAATCGGCCGGCCGACAAACTTAAAACGCCGACGGAGTTCACCGCGACGGGCACGCGACCCGACATCTTGGGTCAAACATTGCAACTCATGGCCACGGTGTATCAGGCGCGCGAACCGCTGCGAGCCAGCCAACTCGCCGAGCGAACTCACCTCGAGCTCGAACTCGTGCAATCAATTATGAGTCGGCTCATGGCGCTTCAGTATCTGCGCGACTCGACAACGTATCTCGTTCACATTGAACCGGGCGACGAGAGTGATGACGAAATCCTGGACGATCCGTCGTACTCGCGTTCGGCGAGTTACGAGGACCACGTGGGATCGGTGTTGGCGCCGCTCACGTGGCGTGACGCCTTTGAGTTAATCGTGGCCCTAAAAGAGGCTCATACTTTGTACCCCGGAGAGGTGCTGGGTCGCGTCATTGCCAAGTTGGAGAACACGATCGATACCCACGTACGCGTCATGGAGGTGGAGCCGGAGTTTCTCTCGACCGTGCGAGACGCCATTGACCGCCACGAACAGCTAAAGATTGATTACTGGTCGCCCGCGCGAGATGAGCTCTCTCAACGATGGGTGGAACCTCGCGCGATGGCGTCACGCAACGGACGCTGGTACTTTCGCGCGTGGTGCACAACGCGCGAGGCGTGGCTCACTTTTCGGGTGGACCGCGTGCTTCACATTCACGCCTCGGGACCCTCTCAGGGCACTCATCACGCCGACACGCTCGACGACTGGGTTCAGCACTCACCTGATGACGGCTACGAGGTCACCCTCGCCGTTACGCCCGAACAACGGTGGCTCTTTGAACCGCTCGCGAACGTGCAGTGGGCGTCGTCACGTTCCAACTACGACATCGTGCGCCT
Source organism: Actinomycetes bacterium (assembly GCA_025352305.1). Lineage (GTDB taxonomy): Bacteria > Actinomycetota > Acidimicrobiia > Acidimicrobiales > RAAP-2 > RAAP-2. Next base: position 1,349 of record JANXTQ010000117.1, on the reverse strand, counting down.
GCGCGTACGTGACGATCGATTTTTGGATCAGTTGCTGGTCGAAGCGGGACCGGGCTGTTGGGTGCTCGAAGGTCCCCACCTCGAGGCGGGTCGAGATTTAGCTCGGCGCATGCTCGAACAACTCTAAGCATCGACCGATGGGACCTCGAAAGGGGTTCCGTGATCCGAATCATCACCCGACGGTCCCTCGACGTCCAGTATCTCCTGGACGATCGTGCACTCGAACTCGATGGGGTGCGCGACGGAGGGCCGTTGTGGCATCCGGTGGGCGAACGAGTACCCCCTGACGACGTCTTGAGCAGTTCGCCACGATCGGCGACCACCGGGTACGACCTCATCGTGGCCGCACCGCGGCCGATTTCGGCCCTCCTCGCCGTTGGCTCACACGACGAACAGGTCCAGGTCGTTCGAGCTCACCGACTCGCAGTTCGTTCGGCGATGCAGTATCTCGAGCGTCACGGCGTGGTGGTTCGCCGCCAAATACTCGGTGAGATTGACGAACATCGCGCACACTGGGATCGCTCCGCCTCTTTTACCCACGGCGTCAATCGAGCGGGAGAACCGCATCTGCACGACCACGTCCTCGTGGGAGCGGTTGCGGCGAACTATCGACAGGTGATCGACGCGCGCGTCCTCAAAGACCACGCTTACAGCGCGGACTCGCTCTATCGCAGCGAGTTGCGCAGTGAACTGAACGAAACCCTGGATCGCGACGTGTGGAGATCCTTTGGTGGACAGGAGTACGTATCGGGCATTGATGAATCCATTCGAGCGTTGTGGCCCGGTCGCGCCAACGAGTCGAGCGACAAGATCCACTGGACCCGAAGCGACATTCACCGTTCGTGGTCGCGTGACCTTTCACAGTACGAAGCCGGACCCGAAATTAAGCCGACGGCGCGAGATCGAGAGGGGTTGGATCCGCACCGTGTGCAGTCCGCTCTGAGCCACGAGTCACACATTCGACGACGCGACGTCGTCGCGGCACTCGCCAACGCTTACGCGCGAGGCCAGCGAGCGGCACTCATTGAGGAGTCAGTCACTCGGGCACTGCCCGAGTTACAACAGGATCGAGAACGTGCGATTTCTCGTTCTCGCGTTCGTGAGGTAGATCTGCACCAACGCGACCACGACCGTACGCAGATTCAACGCTCACGTGATCGCGTGCCGTCTCTTTCGTTGGACCGTTCGCGCGACAGGTAGTTAACAAATCGGTGATCACGGTACGCCGGAGTGAGTTGGATCCAGCGCGCTCGCTTGGTGTCATCGAGCGCGAGGGCGTATCCCTCACGTCCGTGAGCGAGTTGGTCAATGCCGAGTCGGTCGCGCTCACTCCAGCTCTCTGAGTATCC
>JANXTQ010000115.1 GCA_025352305.1 Actinomycetes bacterium | reverse complement strand
CCAATCGGCGAGATAGGAACTGGCAATTGCTGCCCACAAGGTGAGCACCGAGAACAGAATCGACATTGCCAGCGCGCGTAGAGGTCGCGACGCGAGAGTCCGCGCAGCCGCCGGTGGTCCAATCATCAAAGCAAAAGTGAGTAATGCTCCGACCAACGCAACGCTGAGTGCACATGACGATGCCAAGACGATCAGGAAAATTGTGTCGACGAGCCCAATGCGGACCCCGCGAGACTGTGCCAACGTCGGCGCTACGGAACTCATGAGCAGCGGTCGATAAATCAGGCCCATGGCCAAGGCCGAAGCGACGAGGACCGCCACAGCGGGAGCAATACGCGCAGGGCCGATGCCCAAAACTTGGCCGAAGAGCAGCGAGATAACTGACGACTCATACTGCGACGTAACACTCAGCATCGCAGCGCCCGTTGCAAGCATCGTTACGAGAGCGAGTGCCGTAGCCACGTCGCTTCGGATCCGTCTCGACAGTCCTGCGATGGCCATTGCCGCCGCCAGCGAGGCTCCCGCGATACCCCAGGTGACGGGTACACCAATGAGAGTCGCTCCGGCGGCGCCAGCAAACGCACTATTGGGAAGGGCGTGAGCCGCGAAAGCCGAACCGCGAAGCACGACGAAAAAACCAACAAGTCCCGCTAACGCTGCGACCAGAGTCCCCACAATCCAAGCGTTGATCATGAAGTCCTCGAACATCCTTAGACCTTGGCCGTACGACTTCGCGCGACAGCCGAGCACGTTACGTAGAGAAAAATAATTGCGATGACGACACAAAAACTAACGGGCAGTGATCGGTGCGAACTACTCCAGTAGTAGCTGTCGTAAGAAAGAAGAATTCCCAAGGATGTCGCCACGACGCCAAAGAAGCTCGATAAAAGAATGGTGCCGGCCATTTTCTGACCAACGCGAAGTGCGGCGGCGGCCGGTCCAATCAGCAGCGCAGTGGCAAGGATGGAGCCAAGGACTACTGAGGCGAGCGACACTGCAAGGACCAACAGAATATGAAATAGCCCGCTGAGTCGACGAGCGCTCACGCCTCGCACCGCAGCCAACTCGTCACTCAGCGAATGCAGCAACAGTGGGCCACGGCACCAGAGCAACGCCGCGATGCCACCAACGCACATTGCGAGTGCGACCGGAATAAGTGCTGAACTCGCTGAAAAAATGGATCCGAAGAGAATCTGTTGCGTCGAATTGGAGGCACCTGACGTGGTCGACGCCAGAAAGAGCAAGAGAGCGGACACGCCCGTCGCCGTCCCGAGCACTATTCCAGTAGCTAGGTCGCGTCCTCGAACTCGTTTATCTCCCACACATTGCATGGCGGCCACGCCAAGAATCGATGCACCCACAAAACCGGCGAGAGAACTAACTCCTGCTAACGACGCTCCCGATCCGCCGGCCGTCGCGACGTCACCGAGAGCGTGACCTGCAAAGGCCTGGCGGCGAAGTAACACGTACACGCCAGTAACCGATGAGAGCACTGAGGCGAGAGCCCCAATGATCAGCGCAGTTCTTACGGGCCCGCTGGACAAAAAACCGGGTTCAACAATCCAGTGCATGGCTACTCCAACACCAACGGAGGGTGATCGCGCAAGCCGTCGTCGTCGACGGCTCCAGGAATCACCAGGGTGCGACCATGAATATTCACGACGTCCACGTGGTGTCCGTACAGGTCGCTCAGTACATCTGTACGCACAATCTGCTCAGTCGTTCCACTCGCTACTCGTCCATAGGCGATGTAGACAACGCGATCCATTACTGAAATGAGCGGATTCATTTCGTGAGACGAGAGCAGCACAGCAACGTTTTGGGAAGTGGCCATTCGGTGCAAGAGGGCCACGATCTCTTGGGTACTGCCCGGATCGAGATTGGCTAATGGTTCATCGAGAACGATGAGTCGAGGCCGAGATATCAAAGCGTGCGCGATTAAAATACGTTTTTGTTCACCGCCCGACAACGTTCCGACTCTACGGTCAGCGAATTGCTCCGCTCCAACGGCAACCAACATCTCTTCGATCAGGTCACTGCGTTTTCGCGAGCCTCGAACAAATCCGTAACGCTGTCCGTCAAGTCCGAGGGAAATTAGGTCGCGCGCTCGAACGGGCATCTCGGGATCTAGTTCGAGTCGTTGGGGCACGTAGCCCACCGAAGCAGTGACCCGTTCTCGCGGCTGACCGAAGAGATCAACCTCTCCTGACGACGGCGAAAGAAGTCCGAGGACGACTCGAATCAGTGTGGTCTTTCCTGACCCGTTCGTACCAATCAGTCCCGTGAACTCTCCCGCCTCAACGCTGAAATTGACGTTGCTCAGTATGGAGCGAGTTGCAAATGAGACACTCACGTCGCGGACCGTGAGGACGTTTGACGTGAGTTCAGGGGTCGTCACAGGCTCACCGTTGATTGATGTCCACTGAACGCGCGGTCGAGCGCACGAATCTCGGCACTCATCCAGCCCTGGTAGTCATAGTTGAGAGGCATCGTTTCATAGACCGCGACGCGTGGTACTGAGTGGCGAGCGGCGACTCGCACAAGTTCTTCGCTCGAGGGACCGCTCACCTGTGCATTAAAGACCAGTGCATCAATACGACGTCGCTGCACTAGCGACAGTGCATGAGCCACGTCCTGAGGGGCGGGATCAATTCCGTTCATGACGGCTCGTTCAAATGCGCTGGGCGTGGCGTTTGAGACACCGAGTTCCGCGAGCAGATAGTTCGCTACCGGTTCAGTTACGACAGCGCTCGAATTGTGGTGCGCTCGGCGAAAGTTCGCAATCTGCACTGCTAGACGTGAGATGGCTCGCTCCAACTGGCGTAAGCGGCTTTGAAAGTACAAGCGATGCCCGCGGTCCAGACGTTCCAAGTGACGAGTTATCGATTGGGCCAAGCGTGGCATCTCAAGAATCCGATACCACAAGTGAGGATTGAGCGTTGCTGATGAAGCGTTAAACACTTGCGCCACGGAAATCACGCTGCGACGAGGCGGCGACGTCGCTGACTCAAGTGAGTTAATAAAACTGTCGTAGCCGAGCCCATTTTGTATGACCAGATTCGCTTGGCTGACGTTGCGAGCTAGTGAGGTCGTCACCTCGAACGAGTGAGGATCGATACTCGGATTATCGATAATTGAAATGACCGACACATAGCGGCCTCCTAACTGCGCCGCAAGATTCGCGTACTGGCGCTCCACGCCAATAACGCGAAGTCGTCCTTTCTCCCAGGGAGACGAATGCGAACACCCAGCCAACGCCATCGGCGCAACGAGCACGACAGACAGTACGGCGGCGGCATGGCTCAATTTGAGGACAAAACGCCGATTCACGATTGCACGTTATAACGGGACTCAGTCTCATTACAATTGGGACAGAGGATCCTGTGATCAATCCAAA
>JANXTQ010000058.1 GCA_025352305.1 Actinomycetes bacterium | reverse complement strand
CGAATCAATTCCGTTGATCTCTGCGTCCATCATGTCGAAGAAAATTGCCGAGGGCACCGCAGCGTTGGTGTTGGACGTCAAAGTCGGCCGCGGCGCATTCATGAAGAGACTCGCCACTGCTCGCGAGTTGGCCGAGACCATGGTGCAACTGGGTGAACGCCACGGCGTGGCGACGATCGCCCAGTTGACGGCCATGGACGCGCCTCTGGGCGCTGCGGCGGGCAACGCGTTGGAGGTGAGCGAATCGGTCGATGTTCTGCGCGGCGAGGGGCCGAGTGACGTGCGCGAGCTGACCGTGGCGCTGGCGAGAGAGATGGTCGCCCTCGTTGGAATCAGTGTGGATCCGCTGGAAAAACTGAACGACGGCTCCGCCTACGAGGTGTATCGATCAATGATTCGTGCCCAAGGTGGCGACCCGGACGAGGTGATGGTCGTGGCGACACAGCGCGAAGAGGTTTGCGCCGATCGCGACGGGTTTGTGAGCGAAATCGACGCTCTGGCTGTCGGGGTTGCGGCGTGGCGCCTCGGAGCAGGACGAGCTCGTAAGGAAGACAAGGTCTCTAAAGCCGCCGGAGTATTGACGCTGGTTCGAGAAGGCGACTGGGTACATCGGGGTCAGCCACTCTTTGAACTTCACGCGGACGACGTTGAGCATTTGGAACGAGGTCGACGAGCGATTGGCGCCGCGATTGAACTGAACGAGCAGGCCCCACCCGTTCGGCCGTTGCTACTCGAGCGAATCGGTTCTCGTTAACTCCTCGCTAGCCTCACGATATGACGATTCACGCCGTGGACCTTGAGACAATCGTCGCCGCTCCGAAGGTTTTGCTGCACGATCACCTCGACGGAGGACTTCGACCGACGACGATCATTGAACTCGCGCAGGAGTGTGGATATAACGAACTGCCGAGCAGCGACCCAACGGTGCTGGGTCGCTGGTTCGTCGCTGATGCGCCCGACAGTGACCTCGTTCGATACCTCACGGGCTTCGCGCACACCACCGCCGTAATGCAGAGCACCGCGGCACTGGAGCGCGTCGCGGCGGAGTGCGCGCTCGACCTGGCGCGAGACGGCGTGGTCTACGCTGAGGTCCGTTTTGCTCCGGAGCTTCACACCAATGAGGGACTTGGTCTCGACGCCATTGTTGAAGCCGTCCTCGCGGGCTTTGCGCGAGGAACGAGAGAAGCAGCCACCGAGGGACATCACATCACCGTGCGCGCGTTGCTGTCCGCCATGCGCCAGGCGGCGCGCAGCCGCGAGATAGCGGAACTTGCTGTTCGCTACCGCGATCGTGGTGTCGCGGGCTTCGACATCGCTGGACCAGAAAAGGGTTTTCCTCCGACGCACCACCTCGACGCCTTTCAGTTCGTGCAGCGCGAGAACTTCCACGTCACCTTGCACGCCGGTGAGGCGTTCGGACTTCCGTCAATCTGGGAGGCTTTGCAACTGTGCAATGCGGAGCGACTCGGCCACGGCGTGCGCATTGTTGATGACATCGACCTGTCGTCGGGCGCGCCTTCGTTGGGGCGTCTGGCTAGTTTCATTCGAGACCGGCGCGTTCCTTTAGAACTGTGTCCGACCTCCAATGTTCACACCGGTGCCGCTGCGTCAATCGGCGAACATCCGATTGATTTGTTGAAGCGGCTGCGCTTTCGCGTGACGATCAATACGGACAATCGCCTCATGAGTGGAATCTCGCTGTCCAGCGAGATCGCCACCTGCGCGAGCACTTTCAATTGGTCGCTCGACGACATTGAATGGCTCACTCTCAACGCCATCAAGAGTGCTTTTTATCCCTTTGATGACCGCCTCGAACTCATTAATCGGGTGATCAAGCCTCAGTATCAAGCCCTGCGGGAGCGTGGCTAAAGGCGCAGTCGTTGCGTGACATCCGCCGTTACCGCGACGAGTTTCGCACGTGTAGTGGCTCGTTCGCCGTCCAGCTCGGAACGCGTAACCGGTGAGCCACAGAGTTCGAGGTACACCTTCAATTTTGCTTCGGTTCCCGATGGGCGAAGAACGATGCGGCCCGCGTCACCTAGTCGCAGCAACAGACCACTCGTCGGCGCCAATTCACCGTATCCGTTTGCCAGATCTATGAACTCACTCACCATCAGCGAACCAAGTCGTGGCGGCGGCGTGCGTCGCCAGTGATCTAGCGCGGCTTCTATGTGATGCGCCGCATCATCGGCCTGCACGCGTAATGAG